>NZ_CALIOS010000027.1:0-3691 GCF_938044715.1 uncultured Turicibacter sp. | reverse complement strand
TTTTATTACCATTAAATACGTTTACCAGTTGTCTGACTTAATTATATAATTCAGGTATTAAATTAATCAGGTAAAAAAGTTGAAGTTCAAAGTAAAAAACGACAAAATCGACAAAAACCAACAATCCTAGTTGTTTTGGTTCTGAGCATATGTCTTTTGGGAAAAAATTCAAAAAATCACAAAGATTTTAAACAAATTCACAAATTATTTGGTGGAATTATCTTGTGACATTGGAAAAAGTATGATAATTTTGAGTTAAGCGTTTCCAACCGAATGAAGTTCGCATATACGAACGAGAAAAAGAGGGGCAATCTGGTGAACCAACCGGGGGGATTCACTAAATCAAAAACAGCTATTAAGTTGTAAAAAAATCTAGGGAGGGTTTTTAAGTGAAAAAAATATGGTCTTTAGCAACTGTTTTTGCTTGTGCTGCAACATTAGTGGCTTGTTCAGGGAACGAAGCAAAAGATAACGGTTCAACAACAACACCAGAATCATCAACAACACAAGAGGGGACAACAACTGAATCAAATGATCCAGTATCATTCCGTTTCTCTTGGTGGGGAGGAGATTCACGTCATGCGGCGACATTAGAGGTGATTGAATTGTACATGGAGGAAAATCCACACGTTACAATCATACCTGAATATGCGGCTTGGTCTGGATTTCAAGATAAATTTACAACGCAATATGCAGGGGGAACAAATGCAGATTTAATGCAAGTAAACTACAACTGGTTATGGATTTACTCACCAGATGGTGATGGGTTCTACGATTTAAATACGTTATCTAATTTAGAATTAGGAAACTATAATTCATCTTTATTAGATGCAATGACAATTGAAAATAAACTTCAAGCTATTCCAACAAGTATTACCGCTCGTGTACCATTCTTAAATACAACGCTTTACTCAAATGCTGGAGTCGACATTCCAACAACTTGGGACGAATTAATGGATGCTGGTAAAGCAATTCAATCATCATTAGGAGATAACTACTACGCACTAAGTAAATTAGGAAAAGCAGGAATGATGTATTTAGTCTTCAGTTACTTAGAGCAAGAAACAGGGAAAACATTCTTTGATACTGATGGAAACATTCAATACTCAGTTGAAGAATTAACAGCTGGATATCAATTATTAGCAGACATGGTTGAAAATCATGTAATGCCTGCTGGAAATGTTGATTCAAATGAATTAGATGAGAAAAATCCAAAATGGATCACTGGAGAATACGGTGGAATTAATGAGTGGGATTCAAGTGCCGCTAAATACATTGATACGTTAGAAGAAGGTCAAGTAGTAGAACCGTTCGCTCAATTCACAATGGATGGAGCAAAATTAACTGGTAATATTCAAAAACCTTCAATGGGATTTGCAATTAGTAAAAATGCTCAAAATCCTGAAGAAGTTGCAAAATTCTTAAACTGGATGTTAACAGATGAAAAAGCAGTTGAAATCATGGGAACTCAACGTGGAATTCCTGCTAACCAAGCTGGATATGATATTTTAGTTGATAAAGGATTATTAACTGGTGTAACGGTAGAGGCTTACAATATGCACTCAAATATTGAATCAACAATCATGCATCCATTCTTTGAATACACAGATGTAAAAGATTTATATGAAGGTGCAGGAGAGGCTGTCGTGTTTGGAACAATGACACCACAAGAAGCGGCTGAAAAAGTTATTAAAGAAATGCCAAGAATTATGGATGAAGCAATGGGGCGATAAAAGGTGGAAAATGTAAAAAAGGTTGCGAATAGCACAATCAAAAATGAGGCGAAAGTAAAAAAGAAATTTAAGTTTAATAGTTCTTATTTATATGTATTACCGTGGGTAATTGGATTCTTAGTTTTTAAATTAAATCCATTCATCGATGCATTAGTTTTGAGTTTACAACAAAACAACTTGATTCGTGCACCAAAATTTATTGGATTTGAAAACTATCGTTACTTATTAATGGAAGATGAATTGTTCAAAACATCATTAATGGTTACCTTCAAATATGTCTTCTTAACGGTACCGTTAGTACTTGTGTTTGCATTATTTATTGCATACATCTTAAACTTTAAAATTAAAGGGGTTAACTTCTTCCGTACCGCTTATTATATTCCATCGATTCTTGGGGGAAGTGTTGCCGTTTCAATCGTTTGGAAATTTATTTTTGGTAATGATGGAGTTATCAATGCTTGTTTAAATTTAGTGGGGTTAGAATCAGTGATGTGGTTAACAGATACACGTTATGCGATTATTGTTTTAAGTTTATTAAAAGCATGGCAGTTTGGATCAGTTATGTTAATCTTCTTATCAGCACTTCAAAATGTTCCACAATCTTTATATGAAGCAGCTTCAATTGATGGAGCAGGAAAATGGCGTTCATTCTTTGCGATTACCGTTCCATCCATTACACCAGTTATTTTATTTAACGCGGTTCAATTATTAGTTAAGTCTTTCCAAGAGTTCAACTCAGCTTACTTAATTTCTGATGGAGGTCCATTAAACTCAACTTACTTATTAAACCTTTTCATTTACCGAAATGCGTTTAGTAGTTTTAAAATGGGATATGCCTCTGCCGCATCTTGGGTAATGTTCATTATCATTATGGCATTAACAGCGGTAGTATTCAGAAGCTCAAATTATTGGGTACATTATAACGATTAAGGAGATGAGTATGGTGAAAGGTCTTTCAAAACAAAAAATCAATGCAACAGTACGTTTCATGGTCCTCGCAATCGTTGGATTCTTCATGATGTACCCTTTGCTTTGGCTTGTAGGAGCAATCTTTAAAACAAACACAGAAATCTTTACGTCAGCAGCATTCTGGCCAAAAGATATTCAAAATGGTTGGGAATCAATCGTAAATGGATGGAAAACAAATACACCATTTAACTTAGGATATTATTTCATGAACTCAATGAAATATTTAATTCCAAGAACAATTTTCACAGTTGTTTCAAGCATTTTAACGGCTTATGTTTTAACACGCCGTAGCTTTAAATTTAAAAAGTTTGTATTTGTGATGGTAATTGGGACTTTATTAATGCCAGATGTTATTTTCCGTATTCCTCTATACTTATTCTGGCGTGATCTTAATTTATTAGATACACATATTCCTTTATGGTTAGATAGTGCATTTGCAACTAACTCATTCTTTGTTTTCATGTTAATTCAATTTATGCGTACCATTCCTAAAGAGTTAGATGAAGCAGCTAAAATGGATGGATGTAACTCATTCCAAACATTAGTTCACATCTTAATTCCAGTGATGAAACCAACAATTGTTACGGTAGCATTATTAACATTTATGTGGGGAATGAATGATTTCCAAGGACCGTTAATTTATATTTCAAGTATTGACAAGTATCCATTATCAATTGCGATGCGTTTAGCAATGGATAACACAGATTCAGCTGTTCAATATCGAAATATTTTCGCAATGTCATTAATGTCAATTATCCCTTCAATTATCTTATTCTATTGTGCACAAGGATATTTCATTGACGGTATTGCATCAACAGGTTCAAAAGAATAGTTTATTAACCATAAATAACTAATGACTTCGGTCATTAGTTATTTATCTTTTATTAGAATAAAAAGAAAAGTTTCACAAAAAAACAAACCAGGGTTATCTAAAGTTGGAGGATGTGAGGATGTTGAAGCAATTAGAAACATATTTTAAATCTTATATT
>NZ_CALIOS010000026.1:0-5321 GCF_938044715.1 uncultured Turicibacter sp. | reverse complement strand
CTTCACACCACGTTCTTTAAAAACCTCTAACGCCTCCATAACTCCCGCTTCACTGACCTCACGATAAAACACATCCCATGTACACCAACCCAAATAATCATAATACGTTGGAACCGACTTTGTTTCACGCAAATTAAATCCTTCAATCTCACTTGCTAAAATCGTCACAGCTTCCCTAATTCCATCCTCGATTTCTAAACAATCAGAAATAGCCACGCCAATGATAGCTTCATCATTCGTTGAAGGTAAAACAGAGCGGATCACCAAATGATTTACCTCTACAACAAGCTCCCCCAATTGATCCTGATCCACACATGGAATCACCACTAAATAGCGACTTTCCCCTAACTCATTTTCATATTCCCCAATCAAAAACTGTACGCGTGATGGCATTTCATCAAAATACGTCCCATAAAACGGCTTCATCCACCAAAAATCCTTTGCTAAATTTAACCCCATAAAACGAACTAATTCTTCACTATATTCAATAACAACCTGCTCACTTGCTTTAACAACCTGTCTCTTCATACAAACTCTCCTCTTACACTAAAAGATTGATAACACTCTCATTATAACTAAATAAAAACGTTTTTAATATGTTTGAATGTTTGTCTTGCTATGTCTAAATGTATGTTTTAAATTTTTCCATAAAAAAGGAGTAACGACCGTTACTCCTTTTTACATTATTTACTTTCTTGCTTAAATGATTGATATCCCATCCAAACAACCCACACATAGGCAAGTGTTTTAGGAATCATTAACATTCCAATTAAACGGAATGTGGTGGCCCATAAGACAACCGGGATATAAAAGGCAAATGATAAAACGATTGCCAGCCACATCCATTTGAACGTTGAGTCTTGATGCGCTTTTGCTTCTTTATAGAATAGATAGATAATCATTAAGCCCATAATCGCAAACGGAATGTTTCGATAAACTCCCCACGAAACGGGGGCATTATAATTTAACCACTCATTTTGAGGTAATAAACATAACACAATACGTACAATCGCTAATGCATAAATCGCAAGTGTTAACCCTTTTGTATTTTGGACGCGATATCGTTTTTGCCAAATATGATAAAGTACTACATAAAAGACAGTCATCGTAATCGACGTCACAAATTTACCAAATCCAAGTGCTGCTGCATTGGCTTCAAGTCCTTTTGTTAACAACGCATAAGAACGTGGGACTAAGTGGAATGCATCCCCGCATCCTAAAATAATGGCCATATAACCAAATAACTTCGTATTCGTTGTCTTTCCTTTACGAACCATCGTCATACCAAGCGTGATGACCGTACATAAATAAACGACATCAAAAGCCGTTTCCATAATAGCTTGCATCAAAATTTCCCCTTTCAACATCTGATTGACAACCTTATCATACCTCACGCACCTGACACCCTTATGAACACCATCTTAAATCCATCTTAACTCTTTAAATTCTGTGGTATAATGAGCTAAAAAATGACCAATTAAAGGAGAAACCTTATGATTTCTAATAAAATTTTAATTGTAGATGATGAAATTGAAATTATTGAACTACTAGAAACCGTCTTAAAACATGAAGGATTTTCCCACATCTTTCATGCCACAACTGGAACTGAAGCCTTATCACTGCTTAAAGCCTTAAATCCAGACCTCGTCCTACTTGACGTCATGCTCCCCGATCTAAGTGGGCACCAACTCATCAAAGAAATCCATCAACATCGTCAAATTCCCGTTCTCTTCATCTCAGCTAAAACAGAAGAATTCGATAGACTACTCGGTTTTGCACTCGGAGCTGATGACTATATTACCAAACCCTTTAGTGCCAAAGAAGTCGCCTTCCGTGTCAAAGCTCGTCTCAAAACGACAACCAAAACCATCCAATTTGGCAACATTACCATTACAGACGGCATCGTTTCAAAAAATAATGAACCTCTTGACTTAACAGCAAAGGAATACAAACTCCTCATGTACCTTGTCCGTCATGCGAATAAAATCGTCAGCAAAGAACAAATTTGTCATGAAGTCTGGGGAGAGGACTACTTTGAATTTGATAATACCATCTCGGTACATATCCGAAGACTTCGAAAAAAAATCGAAGTCGATCCTTCTAAACCCAAACACATCACAACCATCATCGGACTTGGTTATAAATTTGTCTACAAAGAGGATTACTAATGAAGAAAAAATTAACCTTACACTTCTTTCTAACCCTATGTATTGCCCTGATTACCTTAGCCATTGTCAATATCGGTCTCGTTACCTTTAGAAGCTATCACTTTAAAGCACACTCAGATGAATATCAATATGGCGAACATTACATCAACCAATTTGTTGAGCAATTTGCGAACTATATCACCGAAGATTTAACGATCACTGAAGAAGGAAAGAAACTTCTTGACGAATCTCACGTCAGTCTTCAAATAATTAACGAACAAAAACAAGAAGTTTATGCTTATCAATTGCCTGATAACATTCCAAGTGTTTATACAAACAAACAACTCATTGATTTGTATCAAACTAATGAATCGAGCACAATCTTTATAAATGATATTCAATTAAATGAATCACATCTTACCTATTTATTATTTTTTCCACTCGATTTAGTCAGACGTTACACCCTTCACTACAATACTGAAGAGATGATGATGACACATAATATTCTATTAATGTTAATCGTTAACTGTCTAATCGCCCTCTTCATTAGCTATATCTCAACGCGCTATCTTGTTAAACCACTGAATGACATCATTCAAAATATCGTTTCCTTATCCAAAGGACATTATCTAAAGCCAAATCAAAAACCAAGTCTTTATCGTGAAGTAGAAGACAGAATTACAGATTTATCACAGCAACTTCAAGTTGCACAGTATGAGCGTCAACAAATGGATACCGTCCGAGAAGAATGGATTGCTAACATCTCACACGATATTAAAACTCCTCTAACTTCCATCAGAGGAAATGCCGAAATCATGGCCGATATGAGTTATGAAATGGATCTCATATCTCGCCAAAAGTCAGCGCAAACCATTATTGAAAAATCAGACTATATCAAGAATCTTGTAGATGATTTGAATCTTTCGACACGACTTAAAAATAAAGAATTTATCCTTAATAAAAAGCAGGTCAATCTTGTTTCGCTTTTACGTCACGTTATCATTGAGATAATGAATGACCCAAAATACGAGAACTATAACATCCAGTTCTCTTACGATAACGAATATATCCCCCTGATGCTCGATGAGTTACTAATGAGACGTGTCTTCACCAATTTAATGATGAATGCCATCACTCACAACGAGGAATCTGTCCTCATTTCAATCGATATCAAAGATCATACCATCACCCTAAAGGACAATGGAGTCGGAGTTTGCGAAGAAGACCTACTACATATTTTTAAACGTTATTATCGCGGAACTAATACAAAGAAACCAAACGTTGGTTCTGGCCTAGGACTTGCGATTGCTTACGATATCGTGAAACTTCACGAGGGAATCATCTCGGCCTCTAGTACGCGTGGAAATGGGTTAACCATCACGATTACTTTATAACTTTATAAAATAGGAACTCACCACTTTTTTGGATGAGTTCCTTTTGACTTATTTATCAATAAACTTCTCTTTAATTCCTTTAAATAGCTCTTTTATCATTTTTCCAAAAATATAAATCAGTACCACCATATAAATGAGTAAAAAAGTTAAGCCATATATGCCTTCTAATTGCTCTGTTAACTCAAGCGATACTAAAAAATCTTGGAAAAAGTGGGCAAACATCAGCGGGATAATCGTCTGATACTTGATCAAGAAATAAAAATAAACCACAGCGCCCGAAGCAATAATTAACGTTATAGTTAACCATTCATCTGGATTATAATTGGCATGTAAAAATCCAAAGAAAAAGCACGTCACAAAGGTTGAAATCAACAATGGTAACCAATAGCTTTTGAACAACTTACACAACGGATAGTAAAGAATCAAGAAAATCATATACTTAAACAATTCTTCCCCAATCCCGACCAGTGCATAGCGTACAAAACTAACAGTTACATACCTTCTAGATAACTCAAAACTATACTGCTCCAACTGTTGCGGATCATCTGCTGCTAAAAATCCCCCCACAACCCCTTCAACCAATGCCGAAAAGAACAAAATGGCCCCTGCTAGAAGAAGCATCCGCCATATTCCACCCTCTTTATTATAAAGTGGTGCCATCTCTTTAAAACCTATCGTCACTGAAAAAATCAAAAAGACTCCATGATAAGACATCAAAAAGAACTCACTATATGGATTCCCTGCCAAAACAGGCGTCTTTAATAAAAATAAAAATCCAAAAACAACCAATACATACCAAAACCAGTTCGAAGAAATCAACGGAATCTTACGACACTGATCTTTAAACTGACCACTCATACTGACCCTCCTATCACTCTCTATAAAACATATCGATATGACATCAAAATATGAGCAATGTGACGTTTAAAGCTAAAACTTGACTAAGTCTTTACATAAACCTAACAAAAAAAGTGCTAAACTAGCACCTTCTTCATATAATAACGCTCATGACCTTTTGGACAATCCTCAAGCACTCCATGAATCTCGTATCCATGCTTCAAATAAAAATCTTTCGCTTGAAAATCAAATGTATCTAAGTGAATTAAATGGCACCCATACTCACGTCCTAGTTGCTCAATTTTAGTTAATAACTCTGAGGCGAGCCCCATACCACGGTGCTCCTCACTCACCCATAATGCATCAATATAAATACAATGCCACGCGTAATAAACACAATTAATTCCAGCAATAATACATCCCGATTCATCTTTAATATGCTGATTAAACTGATTAAAAGGGACCGTCAATTCAAATGGAACATGTGACTCGTTAAAGTCAACTAACTGGCGCTCCACAAACTCGATATCTTCAAGACAACTCTCCATCAATTTCTTCATCTCAAACTCCCCTTTTGATATAGTATCTTCATATTTTACCTTAATTCGACAAAAACACAAACAAAAAAATAAGCGCTCCTTACTCGTAATTCCATGAATCGAATCCATCCCCAAAGACTACAAACATTCGCCCCAATACACATATCGAACCAAGCCAAGCTGATTCACCTCTAAAACATAAACTGCTAACTTTGTCTGCAATCCAAATAATTACTTATCTATATCAACTAAAATAGTCATTAACATTCCTACGAGTAAATTAAATAACGATTTCTTTCAATTGATTATAATATATTTTGAATACAACCACAACCTTATTTTAATATAAGACAGATTGTAATATTAAGTGCGACACAAAAAAACTCATAAATAGGATCTTTGTT
>NZ_CALIOS010000025.1:0-24256 GCF_938044715.1 uncultured Turicibacter sp. | reverse complement strand
TGAATATCGTCAAAATACCCTTAAAAAAGTTGTTTAGTTTAGTGTTGACAATCCAGTAATCTATTATCTAATCAAAAATAGTTTTAATGGATTAAATCTTGATCTTAAAATTTATATGATGGAGATAAGGGGAATAGAAAGAGGATTATTACAATGAATCAAAATAAGCTAAGGCAAAATATTATATATAATGCAGTCTATCAGGTAATGAAGTTGTTTATTCCAGTTTTCACAATCCCTTATTTATCAAGGGTTCTCGCTGTTGAGCAAATTGGGATTAATAGTTATACACTGTCTATTATTCAGGTTTTTATCATATTTTCATTTTTTGGAATAAATAATTATGGTGGTCGAGAAATTGCACGGACATCTAATTTGCAGGATAGAAATAAACAGTTTTGGTCGATATGGTTACTACAGCTATTTTGGACATTCTGCTCTTTTATTTGCTTTATCGTATTAAATAATTATTTTTTTATAGCTTATAGAAATATTTTCTTTATACAATCTTTTTTAATATTAATAAATGGTTTTGAAATATCTTGGTTTTTTATTGGGATAGAGGAATTTAAGCGAGTTGTTGTAAGAAATACAGTCATTAAAATTATCTCAACGCTATTAATATTTATTTTAATTAAAGATCAAAATGATTTTATCTTGTATATTATTTTAAATGTTATTACAACTTTAATAGGTAATTTAATATTGATGATATCTGTTAGAAAATATATTTCGAAATTCAGTTTTGATTTCAAGTTGTTGCTTATTCAGATGAAAGAATCTTTTCTTTTTTTTGTTCCGCAAATTGCTATTTTAATGTATACAACGTTAGATAAAACAATTCTAGGAGCCTTGTCTACAATGAATCAAGTTAGTTATTACGAACAGAGTCAAAAATTTGTTCGTATGGCTATTACCTTAGTAACATCTGCAGGTGTAGTAATTATGCCAAGGATGACAAATTATATAAAATCTAAAGAATGGGATAAATTTGAACAATTATTTGAGCAAAGTTTTTGTTCTGTGAATTTAATTAGTTGTTATACTGTCACCATCATAATGAGCGTTTCATCTTCTTTTGTGATCTGGTTTTTTGGTGAGGAATATGCTGTTGTTGTTCAATTGATGCGAATAACGGCAGTAATAGGAATTTTTATCCCTTTATCAACAATGTTATGGAATATTATCCTTATTCCTTTAAATCAAGAAAAGGTTGCAATAAAATCAGCAATATATTCTGCTGTAATTAGTCTATCTTTAAATCTTATCCTGGTTTCTAAATTAGGAGCATTAGGAGCTGTCATTACCTTATGTTTTGTAGAATTTTTTAATTTTGCTTACCGAATGTATTATACTAATAAATATTATAGTTTATCAAAATATCAAACTGTGCTCGTGAAAAATTTCTTGATTTGCATAGGAATCGTAATTATTGTTAATCAACTAACATTAACCTTACCTGCAACTTTATTAACAACAGTTATTCAAGGAGCTTTATCAACTCTTTTATTTAGTATTTCTTTCATTGTCTTTAAAGATAAGTTCTTCATTAGTATTATTAAAAAAGTTTTCAATTATATTAAGAGATAATGTTAGCCTGGAATTGATCGTTTAAAAATATTTATTGGATACAAAAAGTTATGGTTTTAATCAAGGTTACTCATATTTCTCTGGTGTTAAATAGTGATCTATCAAGAGTGGATAGACGAGTCTGTCAAGTTAAGTGTGTAAACTGTTTTAAAAAAAAATTATAAAAAGGGGGGAATCGGTTTGGATAGAAGATTAATAATTGATTTAATATTTGACTCCAGTTTGAAATTTGGCGGTGCCACTTCTTTTTAGCTTCCATTACCTGGAATTTGAGGATGGTTCATTTCGTTCTCTGCCAGGGGACCCATGGTCAATGTCAACAACTTAAGAAAAATGATTAGTACTAAACATAATCATGCAATCTATTTGAATTAGTTTCTAAACTCCCTAATACTTAACTTTAGAGTAAGCACGTAATAATAACACCGATACAAAAATAGTTACTAATCCTGTAAACTAAAAGTACAGAGTTAGTAGCTATTTTTTTTATATCGTTACTGGCAAAGTTCTTGGACTGTTTTTGTCCATGGCAAAAAGTCCACCAATACGTCTGAATTTCTAATGAAGTCCGTATTAGGTAGTTTTTCAGTGTAAGCACGTAATATAAACATGTCTATTTTGACCTCCAACTTTGAGCTATACTGTAGCTATCAAAGAAAAGGAGGTCAATTTTCTATGAAAGAAAAGCCTATGATAATTCCAGTTGCATTGAGTGACTCTAATTTAAAGTCTCACTCAAAATCTGCGACTAATAAGGATATACCTACTTGTCAGTTTAAAATTAAAGATGCTGAAGTGCTGTTTTACAATGGCGTTGATAAACATATCTTACATGCCGTTTTAGCGGAGATGTCAAAGTATGCTCGTTAATTTTACAGAAGTTCAAAACATCTTCATTGTTTGCGGTCACACCGATATGCGTTGTGGAATTGATGGCTTAGCGAATTTAGTTTCAGATAAATATAATCTAGACTTATTTCACGATGCCATCTTCTTGTTTTGTGGAAGAAAAAAAGATCGCTACAAAGCTTTATACTGGGATCGTGACGGATTTATGTTATTTTATAAACGAATTGTATATTGCAAGTGAAAAGTTAACAGAATTGAAATTTAATTTTTAACTTTGTTGCTTTTATTCACTTTCTAAGAATTTTTTAGATTGTTGTAGACGGTAACTTGTTCCATTCATGTTAATGACATAGGATTGATGAGTAATACGATCGACCATTGCGGCTGTAATAATAGGATCATGAAAGATTTCATTCCATCTTGAAAAAGGTAAATTAGTGGTAAACATCGTAGATGCTTTTTCACATCGAGTTGAGATGAAGTTGAATAATAATTCTGCTCCCTCTTTATCAAATGAGATATACCCAAGCTCATCTAAAATTACCAGATGATATTTATCAAACTTCTTTTTTAATCGTTGTAAGACACGCTCATTCTTTGCTTCTTTTAATTCAATAATTAAAGTTGGAACATGAGCAAAATAGACATGGTATCCCGCCTGACAAGCCTTAATTCCTAATCCGATGACGGTGTGACTTTTACCCGTTCCAGGATTACCAGCTAGAATTACATTTTGTTTTTTCTCAATAAAATCTAAGCTTTTTAAGGTTTGATAATGTTTTTGCGCTTCTAATGGTAACGCGTTGATATCAAGTTCTTCTAAATGTTTTAGATAGGGAAATTTAGCCGCTCGTATACGGGAATTCACACTATTTTGTTGTCTAAGTTCTACTTCATATTGAAATAGATTAAGCAAGAACTCTTCGTAGGATTGATTTTCGAGTCGGGCCTGTTCTAAGTGGAATGAAAAATTTTGATGAATATAAGGTAAGCGTAACGTTTTGGTGTAGGTTTTAATTAATTGATCCATGAGTTTTCTCCTTGACTATAAATTGAACTAATTTCAGATAATTGATGATAACAAGCTTGTTCAATAGGGGCCTCTAATAAATCTTTTGAGCCAGAAGGCTTTGAATTTAAATTTACTAAATAATTGATGATTTGATTATTTTGAATCGGTAAGCCTTGTCGCTGTAACCATTCAATGGTAAACTGAATTGTTTCGAGAGAATTTTGTTCAATGATTGTTAAGAGATAGATAAAATCTCGTGGATTTGTGTTATAATAAGTTTGGAATATGTTTTGAAGCCAGGGAGTAGCTTGTTTGAGAGCCAAGCTATGCGCAATTGCCCCAGGCTTCTTTTTTAATGTCGCTAAATAGTGATGAATATCGATATGATATTGATGACGTCCAATTAAGCGTTTCGCCTTGAATAAAAAGCGATCCTGATAATACACTTTAATCTGTTGAATGTTTTTCCGTACCGTCACCTCTTTACCAACCAAGTAATCCGGAACAGAATAAAAATTTGAATCTACATGAATTAAGCTATATTTATTCACTTTATAAGTTGAAGTTAAATACGTATCAAGTGGGACCCGATAAGGAAGTAAATGTTTCTGTTCTTGTGCAAATACCGCATCTGCAGATTGGTTTGTCTGCTGTTTTACTTTTTGATTTTCACGAGTTGTTGCGTCTAAAAGTGCAGTCACTGCATCTGCAATTGTTTTGAAACGATGACATTTACTATAAGCTTTTCGACGAATTAATTCAACCGAACGCTCAACATGACCTTTTTCATGTCCACTATAGGGATTCGTATAACGAGCCGCATAACCATAATAATTCGTTAACTTTTTAACCGCTTCAGTAGGTTGCTTTTCTCTCCCAGCTAAATAGGTCACTTGAACGCGTGCATTGTCATAGACCACTTCAGTTGGAACGCCTTGAATTTCTTCAAAGAAGCGAGTATGAATATCAAGAAAAGCCTCTGTATTTTCGTGTGAGTACAGATAAGCAAATCGCTTATCACTGTATTTTAAATTAAATACCCCGATTTTAAAGCGACGCTCAGCTCCAAGTTCGTCAATATAAAGAGTCACATCTCCCCAGTCAAATTCAGCCACTTGTCCAGGTTCATAAGCCTGTCTAATAAAGGCTTCTTTTGATCGTTGAGTTTGTTTAGCGATATAGGCACAGACTGATTGATAACTAATATCTATTTGATTTGAAATCAACCATTCATAAATATCTATATTTTTCATGATGAGTTTACGTTTGCCTTGTTGAATTTTTTGTTTATTTTCTAATAAACAAGTATTAATCATTTCCTCCACATCAGGTGTTAACTTAAACCGTTGACGGTTACTAATATCGTACTTAGGCTTAGCCGATAAACGAATGATAATCTGTTCTTTTTCTTGAGTAGTTGTCGCTGATTCTAACTCTTTCAAATCTGTCTCATATTGCTTAATATACTTACTCACAGTTTGTCGTGTCATGCCAATCTCTTTCGCAATCTCGGTATAAGATAGACCTGTTAGATATAAGCGAATCATCTTTTCTTTTTTCTCCAATGTTAACACTCCTAACTCCTCCATATCTCTAGTCGATATGGATAATTTTATAAAAGAGATGTTAACTTTTCAAATGCATCCCCGTTAATTATTAGAATACTATAAACAATTATACAGTATTCAACGTTTTTCGACAATTATACGTATTGTTTAATAGATTGAAAAAGTAGGAGGAAGTTATATGAAAAAACAAAAAGTTATTATCTACAGTGTATTTATTGTATTTTTACTGCTTATTGTTTTATTAAATATGAAATCTTCAACTCAACATCAAATGATTAGTGTATACGGTGGAATTATGTTAGCCTACCTAATGTTCAAAATGGTGCTTGCATTTAATTATAAACATGTTGAAAAAGATTTTGACACTGATAAAAAAGTCAGTGTATTAGTACCGGTATATAATGAAAAAACTGAATTGTTAATGGAAACTATTACTACAATTATGCAACAGACCTATCCAATTCATAGTATTTATGTTTTTGATGATGGTAGTTCAGATACTTCAGCGATTGAAGCTGTAGAAGCATATAAATTAACGTTAGGATCAGAAGCAGAAAAAATTCACATTTACAAGTCACCTGTTAATGTTGGAAAAAGAATGGGTCAAATTTATGGGATTAAACGTTCAGAAGCCGATTTCTTTGTTACAGTTGATAGCGATTGTTTCTTACATAATAATGCAATTGAAGAATTAATGAAACCATTTAATGATCCTACAGTCTACGCTGTAAGTGGACATGTTATAGCTAGAAACAGAAAAGTTAATTTATTAACCACATTAATTGATATGCGCTATGAAAATGCATTTCGAGTAGAGCGTGCAGCGCAATCAGTAACAGGTAATATACTGGTATGTAGTGGACCTTTAAGTGCTTATCGTCGTGAAGTATTAGTTGATAATTTAGAAAAATATGAATCACAAATGTTTCTTGGTGCTCCTGTTCAATATGGTGATGATCGATGTTTAACTAATTATGCCATTCAATATGGGAAAACAGTCTATCAATCAACTGCGATTTGTGAAACTGATGTTCCAGAAAGTCTTTCTAAGTTTTTAAAACAACAAGTTAGATGGAATAAGTCATTCTTTAGAGAAAGTATTATTGGACTAAAGATTGGATTTAAAAAACCATTTGTTTTATTTTGGATTATATTGGAATTAGGTCTATGGTTAACTTTTTCGATAGCTTTAATTTTAGGTGTTTATTATCAAGTGACTAACTTTGCCTGGACTTTAATCTTTTATACCATTTGTATGTCTTGTTTAACGGCATATTCACGAAATGTATTCTATATTATACGACAGCCATTTCTTTTCTTATTAGCTCCACTATATGGGATTATTCATATGACATGTCTTTTGCCTATTCGTATTTATGCTTTATTTACATTACGAGATAAAAAATGGGGAACTAGATAAAAATAAACGTTTGATATTTTTAAAGTTAAAAGAAGGTGGATTGTGTGGATAATCTGCAATTTCAATCGATAATTTTAAAAAAAGATCAAAGTAACAACGTAAAAAGATATTATTTTATCAAACGAAATTTTGATATAGTTATATCTCTAATGGGGTTAGTTTTATTAAGTCCCATAATATTATTTTTTTCTGTATTAGTCTATATTGAATCACCGGGAAAAGTCATCTTTAAACAAAAACGAATTGGAAAAAATGGTAGTGTTTTTACGTTGTACAAAATAAGATCAATGCGATTAGATGCAGAAAGAAATGGAGAACAATGGACTCAAGAGAAAGATACTCGTATTTTAAAAATTGGTACATTTATAAGAAGAACAAAGATTGATGAATTACCGCAATTAATTAATGTTATTAAAGGAGAGATGACATTAGTAGGGCCTAGACCAGAAACTCCAACATTAACATTCAAATTTAATGATAAATATCCTGGATTTGTTAATCGATTATCAGTTACCCCTGGACTAACTGGGTTGGCTCAGATCTCAGGTGGATACGATCTGAACCCACATGAGAAATTAAAAAAAGATTTAGAGTATATAGGGAATCAAAGTTTAATAATGGATATATGGATTGTTCTAAATACTTTTCTTGTAGTTATTACTGGAAAGGGAGCAAGATAAGATTAAAATATTAATCAATAAAAAATAAAGGGAGATTGAAAATGAAAATAACAGTAGTAGGAATTGGTTATGTAGGATTATCAAATGCGGTTTTGTTATCTCAGCACAATGAAGTGATTGCATTAGATATTGATAAAGAAAGAGTAGATATGCTTAATAACAGAAAATCTCCCATTGTTGATGAAGATATTGAAACATATCTAAAGGCTAGAGATTTAAATTTAATTGCTACTACTGATGAATTAATAGCATATAGTCAAGCAGACTACATTATTATTTCCACACCAACAAATTATAATGCTGAAAAAGGTGCTTTTGATACCAAAACAATTGATCATACCATAAAGAAAATTCAATCTATTAACGCTAAGGCTACTATAGTAATAAAGTCAACTGTTCCAATTGGTTATACAGCTGAGGTTTGTAAATTATATGATACAAACAATATTATATTTTCTCCTGAATTTTTAAGAGAAGGTAAAGCATTATATGATAATTTATATCCATCAAGAATAATAATAGGTCAAAAATCGAAAAACGCACAGATATTTGCAGATTTATTGTTACAGGGAGCTGTGAAAAAAGATGTTCCTATGTTGTTTACAGGTTCTTCAGAAGCTGAAGCTATTAAATTATTTTCTAATGCGTACCTAGCATTACGTGTAGCGTATTTTAATGAATTAGATACCTATGCAGAAACGCACAATTTGAATACAGAGCAAATTATTAAAGGAGTCTGTTTAGATTCGCGTATTGGATCCGATTATAATAATCCTTCTTTTGGATATGGAGGATATTGTCTTCCAAAAGATACTCAGCAATTATGTGCTAATTATGAAGATATTCCTAATAATATTATCAGTGCGATTGTATTAGCCAATCAAACACGTAAGGATCATATTGTAAATATGATTATTAAAAATAATCCAAAAACTGTTGGAATCTATAGGATAACAATGAAAACTGATTCTGATAATTGTCGCACATCGGCAATATTAGATATTATACATTCTCTTATTGCTAGAGGCATTAATGTAGTCATTTATGAACCTAAAGTTAGCCAACAGATTGATTTAGATTGCCAGATCCTCGATAAATTAGAAGAATTTAAGAAATTATCTGACATCATTGTTGCTAATCGAATTTCTGATGAATTAGATGATGTAAAGGAAAAAGTATATAGTCGAGATTTATTCAATAAAGATTAATTGTATATTATAAATTATTTTGAAGTTCTGTTTTTAATATTTCCAGATGTTAAGTAATAAAAAGCGAGTCAATCTTGATATAGTACCACAATCATAGACCCTAAAGTAAGTCTATGATTGTGGTACTTTTTCTATGTAATCAAAAGAAGTTCAATGGTAACTTTTAAGCATGTAATATAAACGTTTATTTTAACCTCTAACTTTGAACTAAAACTAAGTTATCAAAGAACAGGAAGTCAGTTCTTTTGATTAATGAAAATCCAATGATTTTTTAATTAAATTAATCCTCAGATTCTCAATTATCCACTTCTTTTTCGAATATAATTTTTAAAAGAAATGGGAGTGAATGAATAAAGTAAGTTAAATGTAATAATAACATTTATAAACATATATTATTTCCTTGAATGATTATTCAGGAGGTAGTATGCATGTCGAATGTCGCAAAACGTATTAATATCGTATCCATTAAAATGGTAAAGGAGTCCAGCTTCCTTTATCAAACACGTCAAATCTTATCACCTAGTGATGCCTATGAAATGATTAAAGAACAACTAGAAGGAGTAGATCGGGAGCAGTTCATTATTGCTTGTTTAAATACAAAAAATGAACCGACTAATATCACATTGGTATCAGTAGGTTCATTAAATAAAGCAATTGTACATCCAAGAGAAGTCTTCAAAACAGCCATCTTATCGAATGCAGCGAGTATCATGGCGTTTCATAATCATCCATCAGGTGAAACTACACCATCACAACAAGATATTCAATTAACCAAACGCTTATATGAAGCAGGTGAGTTACTTGGTATCAAGTTGTTAGATCATCTCATTATCGGAGATGGTTCTTTTACATCATTAAAAGAAAAAGGTTATTTATAAGGAGCTAAGTGATACAGAAGTCGCTTAGCTCTTTTTATATATCATGAATAAGAGAAGGAGAAGAGATAATGAGTTATAAATTAACGATTTGTATTACTGAAACATTGGAACGTCTGATTGAAGTAGAGGTTGATAACATTGACTGTGATCCGATTGAATATGTTAGACAACAATATCTTGATGAAGAAATCATCTTAGATGCTAATGATGCTTGGTTATCTCTTTTTTTGCTAATTTTAATAGTAATTGTGCTCATGGTGGAGGATACTGCCACCATGGATACAAGTTCATCATAAGATTACATTTTATAGTAGGCTATTATATCGATGAAATGTTTTATCAAAATACTTGAAACCATTGATAATAAACAAAAAAACATATCTAAACTCAGAATCACCTTCTGTACTTAGATATGTTTTTTTACTGTAAATATTGCGGACGAGAATTTTTTGGTGGAGATGGGGCGTACCGGTTAGTATCCACGCTTAGTTTTATAAAGTGCAATAATTATTGATTCAAATTCAGTAGTATACATCCTCATATCGGCACATACTTTTAATTCTATTTGACATTTTTTATTTTGTTATATAAAATTATACAGTATTCAACATTTTTCGACAATTATACGTATTGTTTAATAGATTGAAAAAGTAGGAGGAAGTTATATGAAAAAACAAAAAGTTATTATCTACAGTGTATTTATTGTATTTTTACTGCTTATTGTTTTATTAAATATGAAATCTTCAACTCAACATCAAATGATTAGTGTATACGGTGGAATTATGTTAGCCTACCTAATGTTCAAAATGGTGCTTGCATTTAATTATAAACATGTTGAAAAAGATTTTGACACTGATAAAAAAGTCAGTGTATTAGTACCGGTATATAATGAAAAAACTGAATTGTTAATGGAAACTATTACTACAATTATGCAACAGACCTATCCAATTCATAGTATTTATGTTTTTGATGATGGTAGTTCAGATACTTCAGCGATTGAAGCTGTAGAAGCATATAAATTAACGTTAGGATCAGAAGCAGAAAAAATTCACATTTACAAGTCACCTGTTAATGTTGGAAAAAGAATGGGTCAAATTTATGGGATTAAACGTTCAGAAGCCGATTTCTTTGTTACAGTTGATAGCGATTGTTTCTTACATAATAATGCAATTGAAGAATTAATGAAACCATTTAATGATCCTACAGTCTACGCTGTAAGTGGACATGTTATAGCTAGAAACAGAAAAGTTAATTTATTAACCACATTAATTGATATGCGCTATGAAAATGCATTTCGAGTAGAGCGTGCAGCGCAATCAGTAACAGGTAATATACTGGTATGTAGTGGACCTTTAAGTGCTTATCGTCGTGAAGTATTAGTTGATAATTTAGAAAAATATGAATCACAAATGTTTCTTGGTGCTCCTGTTCAATATGGTGATGATCGATGTTTAACTAATTATGCCATTCAATATGGGAAAACAGTCTATCAATCAACTGCGATTTGTGAAACTGATGTTCCAGAAAGTCTTTCTAAGTTTTTAAAACAACAAGTTAGATGGAATAAGTCATTCTTTAGAGAAAGTATTATTGGACTAAAGATTGGATTTAAAAAACCATTTGTTTTATTTTGGATTATATTGGAATTAGGTCTATGGTTAACTTTTTCGATAGCTTTAATTTTAGGTGTTTATTATCAAGTGACTAACTTTGCCTGGACTTTAATCTTTTATACCATTTGTATGTCTTGTTTAACGGCATATTCACGAAATGTATTCTATATTATACGACAGCCATTTCTTTTCTTATTAGCTCCACTATATGGGATTATTCATATGACATGTCTTTTGCCTATTCGTATTTATGCTTTATTTACATTACGAGATAAAAAATGGGGAACTAGATAAAAATAAACGTTTGATATTTTTAAAGTTAAAAGAAGGTGGATTGTGTGGATAATCTGCAATTTCAATCGATAATTTTAAAAAAAGATCAAAGTAACAACGTAAAAAGATATTATTTTATCAAACGAAATTTTGATATAGTTATATCTCTAATGGGGTTAGTTTTATTAAGTCCCATAATATTATTTTTTTCTGTATTAGTCTATATTGAATCACCGGGAAAAGTCATCTTTAAACAAAAACGAATTGGAAAAAATGGTAGTGTTTTTACGTTGTACAAAATAAGATCAATGCGATTAGATGCAGAAAGAAATGGAGAACAATGGACTCAAGAGAAAGATACTCGTATTTTAAAAATTGGTACATTTATAAGAAGAACAAAGATTGATGAATTACCGCAATTAATTAATGTTATTAAAGGAGAGATGACATTAGTAGGGCCTAGACCAGAAACTCCAACATTAACATTCAAATTTAATGATAAATATCCTGGATTTGTTAATCGATTATCAGTTACCCCTGGACTAACTGGGTTGGCTCAGATCTCAGGTGGATACGATCTGAACCCACATGAGAAATTAAAAAAAGATTTAGAGTATATAGGGAATCAAAGTTTAATAATGGATATATGGATTGTTCTAAATACTTTTCTTGTAGTTATTACTGGAAAGGGAGCAAGATAAGATTAAAATATTAATCAATAAAAAATAAAGGGAGATTGAAAATGAAAATAACAGTAGTAGGAATTGGTTATGTAGGATTATCAAATGCGGTTTTGTTATCTCAGCACAATGAAGTGATTGCATTAGATATTGATAAAGAAAGAGTAGATATGCTTAATAACAGAAAATCTCCCATTGTTGATGAAGATATTGAAACATATCTAAAGGCTAGAGATTTAAATTTAATTGCTACTACTGATGAATTAATAGCATATAGTCAAGCAGACTACATTATTATTTCCACACCAACAAATTATAATGCTGAAAAAGGTGCTTTTGATACCAAAACAATTGATCATACCATAAAGAAAATTCAATCTATTAACGCTAAGGCTACTATAGTAATAAAGTCAACTGTTCCAATTGGTTATACAGCTGAGGTTTGTAAATTATATGATACAAACAATATTATATTTTCTCCTGAATTTTTAAGAGAAGGTAAAGCATTATATGATAATTTATATCCATCAAGAATAATAATAGGTCAAAAATCGAAAAACGCACAGATATTTGCAGATTTATTGTTACAGGGAGCTGTGAAAAAAGATGTTCCTATGTTGTTTACAGGTTCTTCAGAAGCTGAAGCTATTAAATTATTTTCTAATGCGTACCTAGCATTACGTGTAGCGTATTTTAATGAATTAGATACCTATGCAGAAACGCACAATTTGAATACAGAGCAAATTATTAAAGGAGTCTGTTTAGATTCGCGTATTGGATCCGATTATAATAATCCTTCTTTTGGATATGGAGGATATTGTCTTCCAAAAGATACTCAGCAATTATGTGCTAATTATGAAGATATTCCTAATAATATTATCAGTGCGATTGTATTAGCCAATCAAACACGTAAGGATCATATTGTAAATATGATTATTAAAAATAATCCAAAAACTGTTGGAATCTATAGGATAACAATGAAAACTGATTCTGATAATTGTCGCACATCGGCAATATTAGATATTATACATTCTCTTATTGCTAGAGGCATTAATGTAGTCATTTATGAACCTAAAGTTAGCCAACAGATTGATTTAGATTGCCAGATCCTCGATAAATTAGAAGAATTTAAGAAATTATCTGACATCATTGTTGCTAATCGAATTTCTGATGAATTAGATGATGTAAAGGAAAAAGTATATAGTCGAGATTTATTCAATAAAGATTAATTGTATATTATAAATTATTTTGAAGTTCTGTTTTTAATATTTCCAGATGTTAAGTAATAAAAAGCGAGTCAATCTTGATATAGTACCACAATCATAGACCCTAAAGTAAGTCTATGATTGTGGTACTTTTTCTATGTAATCAAAAGAAGTTCAATGGTAACTTTTAAGCATGTAATATAAACGTTTATTTTAACCTCTAACTTTGAACTAAAACTAAGTTATCAAAGAACAGGAAGTCAGTTCTTTTGATTAATGAAAATCCAATGATTTTTTAATTAAATTAATCCTCAGATTCTCAATTATCCACTTCTTTTTCGAATATAATTTTTAAAAGAAATGGGAGTGAATGAATAAAGTAAGTTAAATGTAATAATAACATTTATAAACATATATTATTTCCTTGAATGATTATTCAGGAGGTAGTATGCATGTCGAATGTCGCAAAACGTATTAATATCGTATCCATTAAAATGGTAAAGGAGTCCAGCTTCCTTTATCAAACACGTCAAATCTTATCACCAAGTGATGCTTATGAAATGATTAAAGAACAACTAGAAGGATTAGATCGTGAACAATTCATCGTGGCTTGCTTGAATACTAAAAATGAACCGACTAATATCACAGTGGTATCAGTAGGTTCACTAAATAAAGCGATTGTCCATCCAAGGGAAGTCTTTAAAACAGCCATCCTATCGAATGCAGCTAGTGTGATGGCGTTTCATAATCATCCATCAGGTGATACCACACCATCTGATCAAGATATTCAATTAACCCATCGGTTAGTTGAAGCAGGTGAATTATTAGGAATCAAATTACTGGACCATCTCATTATAGGGGATGGTTCTTTTACATCATTAAAAGAAAAAGGATATTTATAAAGGGCTAAGTAACGAATGATGTTGCTTAGCCTTTTTTATATGTTCCAAATTAGGAGGAGAGTATTATGAGCTATAAATTAACCGTCTGTATAACGGAAACTTTAGAACGAGTGATTGAAGTCGATGTTGATGAAATGGATTGTGATGCAGTTGAATATGTTAGAAGGCAATATCTTGATGGAGAGATCATCTTAGATTCATCAGATTTAGTTCATACAGAATTTGAAATCATGAAATAACATCATTGACATCATCCGGCAAAATATTCCATAATAGAAATGCAACTGATTTATGGAGGTGGATAGGATGTTTGGTGTTTATTATGAAGAAGATGAAGATGAGTGACGTTGTGACTCAGAATTAAAAAATTAAAGATTGATTAATAGAGGACCAAGTGAACTTTTGTTTGCTTGGTCCTTTTTATTTGTCTTTATATAAGGAGAAGGTTGAAATGTTGAAGTGGATGAAGGTAAAGGAACTTGTTCCAGTGGAGTTAGATGAATCCAAGTCAATAGGAATGATGAGATTAGACTGGTCAGGATCAAGGAGAGATGAAGTTTGCAATAAGTGGTTACCATCACAACAGTTTGATGATGTTGTAGATAAATACAATATATCTATCCCAGCATTACAAGTTTTAATCAAGGAGTTAATCTTTGAGCAGTTAGATGTATTTAGTAAAGTCATTGATCGATGTAGAGGAGAGGGATATCGTTATGAACAACTATTCAAAGTTGAAACCGCTGATTTCAATTTCTATCTTCGATTGAAACCTGTAAAAGATGAATATAGTTATCTCTTTATTTATCATCGTTAAACAAATAAAGGAGGGTTGAAAATGGCAATCGTAAATAGAATGAGTCTAAGAACAGAAGTCGTATACAGTGATGATATGGAGCATCGTTATATCATAAGGAAAGAGTGGGATAAAAATAAACCTAAAGCAACCATTATTATGATTAATCCATCTTCGGCAAATGAAGTAGAGATCGATCATACAACGATGAATGTCATCAATAATCTAAATCGGTTAGATTATGGAGCAGTCGATATCACAAATCTCTTTTCTTTAATTTGTCCCAAGATTAGTTATAGAAAAGAGATTACTGAATTAGTGGAGGAAGAGAATGATGTCTACATTGAAAAGTCATGTTTAAAGTCAGATATTGTGATTATCGCATGGGGTTCAATAGGGGAGGGGAGTAAGAAGATAACAGTAAGACAGGAAGAGTTACTGGAAAAACTAAAACCATTTAAAGATAAGATGTATGTGATTTGTGATCCATACCGCAATATCCCCATGCATCCATTATGTCCACGTATTAAGAATGAGTGGCGATTAGTAAAGATGTACTAAGCATGATTTATTGATTGATAGAAAGTGTATTTAATTATAATTAGTTGTAATTAATTAACAAATAAAAACATTCATGAAAAGACCTAGCCTTACGGGGCTAGGTCTTTTACATAGGAACAAAGAAAGGATGAAATAAAGAATGAAAATTTGGAAGTTAGAACAGTTAAAGCAACAAACACACCTAGATGAGAGGGTACTAACCAAAGCAGAAGAGATACTTAAAGTCTTAAATGTTCATTATGGTGATGAACGATTAGTCACTGATTTAGGTGGCTATATTCTGTTAGCAGAGGAGGAAATCCATGATTTCATTAACCAATATCCAACATTAATTCCGGAATACATCGAACCGTTTGAAGGTCATGATCTAAAACAGTATGTGGAAGTGTTGTTTATGTTATCCAGTGATGATCATGTGGTGATTTATCTATTAGAAGAAACATTACAACAAATGTATCCAATATTAGTTCAACGTTATGAATCATTAGAGGGAGGTCAGTAGGATGATTTATTGGTTAAAAGTGATAACGGTAGTCTTAGAGCTCGTCATGGAAGGGTTGAGTCAAATGGAAGCCATTGATCGGATAGCTGATCGATTAGGACTTGATCCCGAAGATATCAAACGCTGGATGTAAACGAATAAGGAGGAATCAAACATGAAACGATACTTAACACGTGGAACCAATGACCAAATTCCAATCGATATTCAATTTTTCTGTTGGCAATGTTACGAAGCAGCTAAAGCCAGAGGAGAATACGACTATTTACAAGTCTTTGAATTGACAGTCACTGCAGACCATATGCAACAGATAGAACATAGACAAGAGGTTCCAGAATATAAGCAAGTCTATCAAATCAACTCACTTAATCCAATGAAGCAGAAAATCTTCATCATAGATGAAGGAGAATATGCCACGATGTTGTTAGCAGAGGAATATTGATTAAAAAAATAATGTTTCAGCCTAAAAACTGAAACATTATTTTTTTTTTGTTATATTTGGTATAATAATAAAATGATTATTTTCTGATGATAGAATGAATAAACCCGAAAACCCATAAACCCGTAAAAAAATATATATCAGAAAAAAAAAGTAAGAGTTTTGTAATAGATAACGAATTATGATTCGAAAAATAACGGGTTTTCGGGTTGAAAATTAAATTGTTTTTCAAATAATGGAAAAGAAGATAATTTCATAAGTTAGATGCTAGTCAATAAAAGGAGATAATTTAATGATTATAGAGCTTATTAATCACCATATCAATCAAATGGTTGATTTAATGTTTCATCAATATGTTACAAATCATTTTTATATTGATTTAGAGGATATTAAAAAGTATGTTCGATTCTATTTTTGGGTAACACACCTTCAATCGCTAGAACCGACGTATAGTGTAACGAAAGTAAATGAAATGATTATTAAAGATGAAGGATTAGAAGATTATTTTTACCAAAATGGTGGAAAAAACAGTAATCTGGATACATTTATTGAAAGGGGGATAGATCAATATCATGGAATAAATTTTCGAACTATTCAAGAAAAAAAATTACGAAGTGAAAAATTGAAAAATACAAATATGAGTGGAAATTGTTATATGAATAGAAAGATAGATCTTAAAGAGTCACAAATTCATCAGTATAAAACTCATCGTCAGATAAAAGATCAAGGAGATTATTTTAAAAATAATAATGATTCAAAATTGGAAGCGTATAGAACCACTACAGGTCGTATTAATAGAGAGCTTAAAAATATAAACTTAAAAAATTTAAAAGAATTATATGAGCATTATAAATTGAAAATTGAAGATTCAGATGTAATAAGTAAGAGTTTAGAATGTTATCAATTGGAAAAATCGCTACAATATAATTTGTTGATTTCTATATTACTTCATGTAAGCAAATATTGTAATTCCGAAGAAGAAGCACTGCAAGCTATTTCTGATTTGCGATTACTATTTCTAAATCCACTGGTGGATAAAAGACAGAAATATGTACCATTATATTTTACATTGGACGCAGCGAAAAAGGAGAGATGGGTTCAAGAGATATTGGGTTTAAATAAATTTATCGATATTTCAATTTTAGGTGTATTTCAAGATGACAGTATAGCTGGTCTTTTAGAGTTAATAAAAAATCAATTAAATTATGAGATCATTACAGGATATTATGAACTGGATGATTTCACAGTCCATTATAAGAAGAAAGAATGTAACTTAGACTATTATCGATTGATATTAAAGCAAATTATGGATTTAAACCATACAATTGATGAATTAAATAAAAGCAGTAAAAACTAGAAAACATCGGAAAACGATGTTTTTTTTTATCTCTAAATTTCAAAAAAATCATGATTTTTGAAAAAATACGGTTTTTTCCCAAAATGAAAAGCATTCAAAAGCTGGTATTCTAATGAGGTCGGCAAGAGCTGATGAAATTAGAATATCGGAGTGATTATCGTGAGTGTTAAGTCTAAAAAGTACAGTAAGCAAAATTTTCATTGTGAAAGTGGAATTGATTTAAACAATCTTTCTCAATGGTTTAAGGAAGAAATGGTTTTTACTTATTTGCCGGATGGTATTTATTACGGTAAAACTGGACTAGTAGAGCTAAAAGCAGGTAAAACTGGACCTCGATTGATTATTAATGTTTCATTAAAAGATGACGATGGGATGAATGTTGCGCTAAAGTATAGTACACAGTTTTCTCCTGACAATTATTTTTTAAAAAGGTTATTTCTAGAATTTGAAATTGATTTACAAGCTTACCCACTTGATCTAGAGTCTTTAGCAGGGGTCTATGTAAGGGCAACCGTAAAAAATAATGGTCCTTATTGTAATGTCGTAGATATGATTCCTTTAGAAGAGGAAGAAATTAATAATTTTATTACTCAAAGTCGAGCAGATTCCGTTAGATTAGAGTTTGAATCGTCTGAAGATACTGTATCTACTGTAGAAGAGACTAATCATCTTGTGGGGGAACAAGCGAGCTGTTCAGAGCAAGTAGAAAATATAGAAGATGATTTAGACTTGGACTTAGATTTAGATGACCTAGATGTTGGTGTGTCAGACGAAGAACTTGAGGACTTTATTTTTGAAGAAGGAGATGAATTATAATGGTGGAAACTAACATTACTAGATATCCGAATGTTATACACAAAGATATATATTACACAAATTTTTATCTTTACTACAATGATACTAATAACAACGTATATAAAAAAATTGGACGTTATATTGGAGTTAGAGAAGTTGAAGTCGATATTGATACCCATCAAGCAATGGTAATATTAGAGTTCTACCCCATTTATGGGGGGGAACTCCGAACTCATAAAGTAAATTTAAGTACTCTTTTATCTACAAGTAAACTTGAAGATTTAAACAGTATAGGCGCAGATGTTACTAGTTTAAATAAAGGATACGTTTTACAGCATCTCCGTAATGCGTTGGATAATGTTATACAATCGTATATACATACTACACTTGGATTTTCAGAATATGACAATAAGCTTGTCTTTAAGCATTATAACCTCATTGGTGGCACTAAATCTTCAAAGTATGATGGGGTGTATAGTGTTAAGCCTAAAGGAACATTTAAAGCTTGGGATAGGATGTATCAAAGTGAAGTGAAGGGGAATATTCCCTTAGAAGCAGTTGTACTATTTGGGCTTACAGCACCGACCGTTGCCTTTTTAGGTGAAGATGTTCACGTCCAATCTCAATTGATTCATATTGTAGGTGATAGTAGTGTAGGTAAAACGACAGCTTTACAACTTGCTATATCTTTATTTGGTGCGCCGACTATTTCTAAAAATTCTCTTATCTTTAATTATAATTCAACCCAAAATGGTTTAATAAAAAAATTAAGTGGAAATATGGGGATTCCAATGGGAATTGATGAAGCTAGTATGAGCTCTACAAAGGATTGGACTGAATTCTTGTATATTATTACAGGAGGAGAAGATAAGAATCGGATGACAAAAGATTGCTTGTTAGCAGAACAATCACCTTTTCGTACAGTAGTACTATCTTCAGGAGAGTTTTCTCTTATTTCTAAAGCTGCTAATAATACGGGAATTAGAGCTCGTGTTTCGGAGTATTCAGGTATCACTTGGACTCAAGATAGTGAAAATTCTAACAAGATTAAGAGCATTTGCTTAGATAATTATGGCCATTTAGGACCTAAATTTGTCGAAGAATTGATGAAATTGAATAAAGAGAGTCTAGTTAAAGCTCATAAAAGTTGGTGCAATAAAATCAAATCAAAGTTAAATCATGCTCATATTAAGGATCGTTTGGCACAAAAATTAGCTATTTATATGTTAACAGGTCATATTGCTAATAAAAAGTTGAATCTACAGCTTGATTTAGAAGGGATATTAGACTTCCTAATAACAAATGAGAATTGTAGATTAAGTGAAAGTGATATTGCCATTAAAGCTTATGAGTACATCATGGAAATTGTCTCAAAAAATTTTCATCATTTTAAGAAAACAGTACGTCGATCTAGATCAAACCGTAATGTAAATAATACTGAGTGCTGGGGATTTTTGATAACAGAAATCAGTAAAAAGAATAATCGAGAAGAGATTTTAGAGATTGGGATTGCGGAACATCAGCTTAGAGAATTTCTTGAAAAAGATAATAAGTTTCAATCAATGGATACGATTATTAATGCTTGGTTGAAAAAAGGTTGGATACTTCGCGGTAAAGATAGAATTTGTCAACGTAGAACAATTGGAGAAGAAAAGACACGTGTTAATTGTTATGTGTTTGATATACCTAAGATTAATAAGGAATTGTATGGAGATGAACAAAAATGAAGCAATATATAACGAAGGAAAGCCTAAAAAAGGGGGATTATGCTAATGAGCATAATCCTAATATAGGTAATGATTTAATCGATTTATTAAGTAATTGGCTTAGTGAGTTTTTGCTGACAAAAAGTCATCTCTTGATTAAAGAAAAAGATAATTTGAATGATAATTAGTAATTTATTATTTTAGACTTGGAGTGATATTAATGTATAATACAGAATTTAATTTAGTTAGCGATTGTAATATTCAAGATGAAATGAATGAATGTGAATACAATATCAATGAACTATATAGTTTCCAAAGTAATGATTATGTATTTAAGCCATTCAAACATTATTCGGAAAAAGCTAAAAGTTTAGCAGAGTCATTGCTTGAATATAGGGATCTGAGACAAGACGGTAGTGATTTAGTTAATGCCACATTGGCTATGAGTATTTTTTGCGATAATTTATACCGTGTATTTTATAATGAATTTAATATTGATCAAGATGGAAATATTCATAATTATTCAGTTAAAAGATTCCAGTCGTTGTGTAAAGCGCAAGGAGTTGAGTTTTCACGTGTTTATTGGGAAGGTAACTTGTTGAGTTTTTGTTGGGAGACTAGGGTTCCTGTATATCTTCCGGATGTAGAACAGTTGGTGCAAACACTACAAGAGTTCTTAGCTTTTATTGATTCGTTAGGAATTGAAGGTTTTTTCTTTGAGGAAATGTACTCTGATATTCGTGTATTTAAAGGAGAAAATTTAAAGTTTGATAAGCGTCTATTTGATACATATGACGATAAAAATCATCATCAAGAGCAAGAGCTTACAAATTCAGCATATGGATTACTACAAGAAGATGGAACGATGAAGTGTTATGATGTTAACGGTAATCCTATCACTTATGATGAAGCTTGTGATTTTGACTGATTCTTGTAGTACTGGAATCGTGTATTAACTTTTTCACACGATTCCAAATCTTTTAATGGTCCCTATATAGTCCAGGTTGATTTACGAGCTACCGGTGATGAAGATGGAATTTAAAATAAGGCTTTTAGATTCGATTTAAGCGGAGATAGAGTGTTTTGTAAGTCTGAGATTGAAGAATTACAAGTTGAATTTAAAACCTATCTAAGGTCGCTAAAATACGTTTTTAGATGAATGTTTAAACTGTCTAATACGTAATTAATCGTTCATTATTTTTAAAGTTGGAGTGATATGAATGTACAATAAAACATTTGATTTAAACAGTGATATGATCTATCAACAGATTAAAAATGAAGGAGAGTATAATGTGAATGAAATCTATGATTTAAAATATGAGGAATATGTATTTAGGCCATTTAAGCAATATTTTGATCAAGCACAGGATATAGCTACTCTATTACTTCAAGAGGTTGGTCAAAATCTGTCGTTCGATAAGTTGTTTAATGTAAAACTAGGAATGAGTATTCATTGTCAAAATTTATATCGTGTATTTTATAGCAATTTTTTTATGGAAATGGGAGTTAACATTCATGAATTTTCAATTAAGGAATTCCAATCTTTATGTATAGAACAGGGGTTAGAATTTTCGGATGTTTATTGGGAAGAGGGACTACTTAGCTTATGTTGGAAAACAAAAGAGCCAGTATACCTTCAAGATGCTGCTCACTTAGTACGAACTATTCAAGAGTTTTTAGCTTTTATTGATTCATTAGGAATAGAAGGTTTCTATTTTGATGATCTTCACTCTGAGTTTAGCGTTTTTAGGGGTAGAGGCCTAACATGGAATAGAGAATTATTTGAGACATATGGAAACAAAACTGAGTATCGAAGATGCCAGCTAAAGGATGCATCATATGGATTACTTCAGGAAGATGGAACAGTGGAATGTTATGATGCAAGTGGCAATCTGATAAGTTATGGTATTAATGAGTAAAGATAGTTTAATTACGAATAGCTAAGTTATCAAATCTTAGCTATTCGCCTCAAAAAGAAGAGTTTATGTGAAGAGTAAAATTTATGTATACGTAAAAGGTCAAATTTTAAGTATCATGAATATGGAGTCGTTAAAGCAAGGGATTCAATTAAAAAAACTGTCTAATTAATTGCAATTTACCCAATACACGTCAAGAAAGTAGGTATAGAAAATGGATAATAAATTTGGGAAAGATTTAAGTTTAAATGAATTCTTATCGAAAACAGGTTATAAAAGATCATCATTTTATGATCGCCTAGATGATATGTATGGTGAAAAAGGAGCGTATAAAATTCCACAATATAAATTCAAAAAAATTGGTCGAAAGTTAGGTGAAAGAGAGGATCAAAAAAAGGGTGATAATGATTTTTTATTTAAGAAAGAATGGGCTGATTTAGCAGTTGTTTTAACTCGTATGTATAAAAATAACCCTATGTATTCTAAGGCATCTTCATATAAAAAAATGAACTTAGATAAATTTCAAGCATTTAATGCATACTGTTTGAATGAGATTGAAAATCTGAATGATAATCATAAAAATGAAGTGAAAACACATCCGATATATGGAGCAATGATTATGGAAAAAATTATGTTAGAAAGGGTTCAAGAGCAAATGAATGTCTTATTTAGATATTTATCTGATTCTTCAATAGAACAAAGAACTATTGTTTTTCAACATTTAGATATTAGTATCTCGCAACTGTTACTTGAATGTTTTTTAATTGGTGAAAATATTAAAAGTACAATTAAACACGATGCCAATGAGTTTCAAAAGTTTTTTCTTGGTGATTTTATGTATACCTTTATGGATTTATTTATAGCAGAATTATTAGCGAAGGAAGTAGATGAAGAGTTCATAAATGAGAAGAGAGAGTTTATCGAAAATTATGCTGAGAAAAATATAGAAACTACTTCTATTTCGATGGAGCAATATATAGAGAAAAGAGAAAAACAGGCGAGAGAGATTGCAATGAATACTCCAACCTTTGATTTGCTACTAGAAGGGTATGTAGCCAAACATAATTTATCTGATAGTCAAAAAGTAGTGTTATATGATTTCGCTAAACAGTTAGAGGAGTATCGCTTACAATATGGGAAACAAGTATCAGATTGTAAAGAGACTGTTTCACATGTTTTTTCTGTAATGAATGCTGAAATTTTAAGGAGAAATTAATATATTTTGTTAAAGAGTAATCTGTACCTTTTGTTAAGGAAAATTGAAAAGAAGACTAGGCAGTTAAAAGATGATTCCTGTATTCGACAGGAATCATCTTTTTTAAATTCCATTGATGTCGATAGTGATTATAGTAATAGATATAATCATCGATTTCTTTAGATAATTCTTCAAGGGTCATTGGTTCTTTTAGATTTATCTCGTCTTTTAGATAGCCGAAAAATGATTCTTGCGGAGCATTATCCCAACAGTTTTCTTTGGGTGACATAGATTGTTTAATCTTTAACTGTTTGATCTTTTCTGAGAACTTTGGATTTGTATAGTGTGAACCTTGATCAGAATGGATAACTGTTTGTTTCGCTAACTGGATGTTAGAATTTATGGGAAAAATGATTTTTGTAATTTAAGCAATTTAAAATCACATGATATTGGTTTACACAAATATTTTATAATGAACTATATGCTTCTTATAAATAATAGATTTTTAAATAGATTTTTAGCTAAACAAATGAATGATTTATAAAAATGGGTATGGATTTAGAATAGTAAAAGATAATGAGAGAAATAAAATTATTACTATTTAAGAGGAGGTATCTATAGCATTGAATAATATGATAGCAACGAGAATACCAGTAAAAGTCTACTATGATAAACATGAAGATAGAATAAAGATGTATGGCTCAAAGCGAGAGCTTGTTAAAACTCTTTATTGTACATTTTGTCTTGTGTATTTTATAAAGGTGAGAGGTTAGATGAACGAGTAGATAATTTAAGCTTTTCTTAAAATCATTTTAAAAGGTGAACTCTATTAGTGAGGTTAAGTTCATCTTTTTTGTGTTCTGCTTTAGCCAAATGTTGATGACTAAAATTATTGATTTTATAATGTTTAATTTAGTCTGTAGTGAATTAGTCAGATGAAAAAGAATTTCTGAGGAAACACGGAAAGTTTATATGCAGTTACAGAATAACTTACCACAACCTTTTTCTGGAAACATAAAATTTTAGATGCTCTGAACTCATTTATGGGAACGGGAGAAATTGATGGATTGGTTGAAGCAGACGAATGTTATCTTCGTTATAGCTATAAAGGAAA
>NZ_CALIOS010000024.1:0-41618 GCF_938044715.1 uncultured Turicibacter sp. | reverse complement strand
TCCTTAGCGCCGAGGGTAGTACGCAAGTGCGAGAGTAGGACGTTGCTGGGCCAAAAATTTATTAACATCCTTATTAGGGTGTTTTTTTTTATTTTTTTAAATATAATTTTATTCTAATGATCAAAGTTTTCCTTTAAATGAAATGAAATTTACAAATAAAGTTTACTTGGGGTATACTAGTATTGAACTTATTAAATAAGAGTACATACCAATGGAGGTTAGTTATGGATGTAGCAGTTATAGGTGTCAATCATCACTTGGCTCCAATACAGATTAGGGAAAAAGTTTCATTTACAGATTCTCAAAAAATAGAAGCTATAAATGTTTTGTTGGATCAGGCTATCAATGAAATTGTTATTTTATCTACATGCAATAGAAGTGAAATTTACATTCATGCTAATACAATTGACGAAAAGATTAATGTTATTAAAAATTTTTATGAAGAATTCTTTCATGATGATGAGATAAAAAATTTCCTATTTTCAAAAACGGGAGAACGGGCAATGGGTCATTTATTTGAGGTGGCATCTGGTCTAGATTCTATTGTTTTAGGTGAAGATCAAATTTTAGGACAAGTAAAAAAAGCCCATGAATTTTCTATGCAACTTGGGGCAAGTAAAAAGTATTTTAATAAACTCTTTAGAGAAGCAATTATGACCGCTAAAGAAATTAAGAATACGACTAAAATCTCTGAGCAACCTTTATCAATTAGTTATATAGCTATAAAACTTTTAAAAGAAAAAATAGGTTCGTTAAAAGGAAAGAATGCTTTAGTTATTGGGTATGGAAAGATGAGTAAATTAGCGATTACTTATCTGAATGATGAGCAGGTTAATAAGATTTATGTGGCAAATAGAAGTCACGGCAAAGTTCAGGATATTGGCGATAGGTTTACTAATGTCATGCCTATTCTATATGAAAATCGATACGATGTATTGAATGATGTTGATTTAGTTATAACAGCTACTGCCTCTCCTCATGTTATTTTAAAGCTAGAGCATATGCCAACGATTGATCATAAGATTTGCATGATGGATATTGCGCTTCCTCGCGATATTGATCCAGCTATTAAAAAAATGAATAATATTGAACTTTATGATATTGATGACTTAAAGAAAATACACGAAGAGAATGATAATAAGCGAAATGAGTTAGCACTAATTGGACGTCAAATTATTAATCGTAAAATAGAAGAGTTTCTACAGTGGCTAGAGTTAGCTAACATTGACCCAACCATTCAATCATTAAATGAAAAATGTTTGGAAATTAAATCAGATAGTTTAGATTACTTATTTAAAAAAATAAATCTGGATGCAAAAGAGAGAAAATTGATTGATAGGATGATGGAATCGGCGTTAAAACGATTAATAAGAGAGCCTATTATTAATCTAAAACAAATTGATAATAAACATAAACGTGATGAGTATATTAAGTTAATTGAGGAATTATTTGATATCTAGTATTAGGAGGCAACAGGATGATAAATATAAAATCACAGAAAATTTTTGAAGAAGCAATTGAATATATACCTGGCGGAGTTAATAGTCCCGTAAGAGCATTTAAATCAGTAGGTTTGAGTCCAATTTTTATTGATCATGCCCATGGTAGCAAGATATATGATGTAGATGGTAATGAATATATTGATTATATTTGTTCTTGGGGACCTCTAATGTTAGGCCATTCTCCGCAAGAATTAACTGATGGAATCGAAGACGTGATTAAAAAGGGGACAAGTTTTGGGGTACCAACACAAATCGAAGTTGAGATGGCCAAGATTATTGTAGATGCCTATCCAGCTATTGATCAGGTACGAATGGTTAATTCAGGAACTGAAGCGACAATGAGTGCGTTACGAGTTGCAAGAGGATATACCAATAGAAATAAGATCTTAAAGTTTGAGGGATGCTATCATGGTCATTCAGATGCACTATTAGTTCAATCTGGTTCTGGAACCATTACTTATGGGGTGCCAACAAGTCCTGGAGTGCCTGAAGATGTGGTTAAACACACTTTAGTCTGCAAATATAATGATTTAGCAGCTGTTAGACGTATTTTTGAGGAACAAGGAAATGAGATAGCCGCTGTGATTGTAGAAACTATTTCTGGTAATATGGGACTAGTTAAAGGAAAACAAGAATTCATTGAATTATTACGCGAGGTATGTACTGAATATGGAGCTGTTTTAATTTTTGATGAGGTTATTACTGGATTTAGAATTGATTATCATAGTTCTCCTGCTTATTTTAACGTTGAACCTGATATGGTTTGCTTTGGAAAAATTATTGGAGCAGGACTTCCTGTTGGTGCATACGGCGGAAAAAAAGAGATTATGAGTGTTGTATCTCCTGTCGGGCCAGTTTATCAAGCTGGAACTTTATCCGGTAACCCATTAGCTATGTATATGGGGAAAAAGAATTTAGAAATTTTAAGGGATAACCCGCAAATCTATACTGAATTAGATCGAAAAGCTCTAAAACTTGAAGAGGGAATTAAAGCTAATTTAGAGAAGCTAGGATTAGATTATACGGTAACACGTGCGGGTTCATTAGTTTGTTTATTCTTTGCTAAAGGACCTATTGAAAATTATGATGATGCTAAGCGATGCGATATCGATAGATTTAATAAGTATTTTAAAGCGTTATTAAGTCAAGGAATTTTAATTGGTCCTAGTCAATATGAAGCGATGTTCTTATCCAATGCTCATACGGATGAAGATATTGAAAAAACAATTGAAGCAAATTACGAAGCATTAAAATTGGCTCATCAAGAATGATTTATTATGTGATAAAAACCTAGTCCATTTGGCTAGGTTAATTTTTTAAAGGTTTCAAGGAGATAAATGATGAAAAAAGCTGTATTAGTTGTAAGTTATGGAACAAGCTATAAAGAAACACGAGAAAAAACAATAGAGGCTTGTGAGAAAAAAATACATAAATCTTTTAAAGATTATGATTTTTATAGGGCATATACATCTGATAAGATTATCAGTAAGATAAAAGAACGAGAAGGAGTAGAGATTCATAACCCAACTAAGGCTTTATCACAAATATTAGAAAAAGGATATGATGAAGTATTAGTGCAATCTTTGCATATTATTTGCGGAGATGAGTTTAATCAATTAAAAGAAGAGGTAGAAGCCTATCAACATAAATTCAAAAAAATTGTATTAGGGAGGCCTTTATTGTCAGTTGGTCATGATTACGAGGAGGTAGCAAAGGCTTTAGAAGATGAGTTGTTTGCCATGAATAAAGATGAGGCCGTTGTATTTATGGGACATGGGATGTCTCATAAATGTAATCAAGAGTATTTAGGAGTTGAGTCTGCTTTAAGATCGCATGGTATCAATGCTTATGTAGGAACGATTGAAGGGACGCCTAGATTAGAAGAGGTGATACCGCGATTAAAGGCTGGTCAAGTAAAGACGGTTAATTTAATGCCTATGATGTTAGTAGTAGGGTACCATGCTAAAAAAGAGATGATAGGCAATAGTCAAGATTCATGGAAAAATGTATTGGAGTCCGAAGGATTTGTTGTGAATGTTCAACTGAAAGGTCTAGGAGAGAATATTGGGATCCAAGATAAGTTTTTAAAACATGCGCAAGAGTGCTTAAAGGAGGTTTAGTATGCGAGTAGTGGTCGGTACAAGAGGAAGTAAATTAGCGCTGACGCAAACGCAATGGGTGATTGATCAGTTAAGAAAATATCATCCTGAGGTGGAATTTGAAGTTAAAATCATCAAGACAAAAGGTGATTTGATTCAACATGTTTCGTTGGATAAAATAGGAGATAAAGGGTTATTTGTAAGAGAAATAGAGCAACAATTATTAGATAAAGAAATTGATATAGCTGTTCATAGTATGAAAGATATGCCGTCAAAATTGCCCAAAGGGTTAAAGTTTGCAGCGGTTCCTAAACGCGAAGATCCACGAGATGTGCTAATCTTAAAAGATGGATATAAAACGTTAGAGGATTTGCCTAAAGGGGCTAAAATAGGAACGGGAAGTAAAAGAAGAAAGTATCAATTATTAAAATATCGACCAGATTTAGATATTTTATCGATTAGGGGAAATATTGATACGAGAATTAGAAAAATAGAGGATGAGAATTTAGATGGAATCGTACTTGCGGCTGCAGGGATATTAAGAGCGGGAATGAGTGAAATGATTAGTAGTTATATTCCAGTTGATATTATGGTGCCGGCTCCAGCTCAAGGAGCATTAGCGATTCAGATTAGGGAAGCAGATTTAGAGATTGAAGCGTTAATAGAGAGTATTAAAGATGTTGAAACTGAAATTAGGGTAGCAGCAGAAAGAGCCTTTTTAGCAGGTGTGAATGGTGGCTGTCATATTCCAATGGGAGCGTATTGTGAATTAGAAGGTGACAAGCTTAAGTTAACAGGCCTTTATGGAAGTGAGAATGGAAATTGTCTGGTGAGGAAGTGTTTAGAAGGTGGAATTGAGTCACCGATTGAGTTAGGATTAGAGGTTGCACAGTTTGTTTTAAAGGAGTATGACAATTATGAAAGGTAAGGTTTATCTTGTAGGAGCAGGGCCAGGTGATTATAAGTTATTAACGTTAAAGGGACTAGAGTGTATTCAGCAGGCAGATGTTATTGTTTATGATCGATTAGCGAATGTTCATTATTTAAAGGAAGCTAAACCCGATTGTGAGATTATTTATGTTGGCAAGGCATCTAGTGATCATACGCTACCTCAAGATGATATTAATCGTGTGATTGTTGAGAAAGCGAGGGAAGGTAAGATCGTGACACGATTAAAGGGTGGGGATCCTTATGTTTTTGGTCGTGGAGGTGAAGAGGGAGAAGCGTTAAAGTCTGAGGGAATTGAGTTTGAGGTAGTACCAGGTATTACGTCTGCTATTGGAGGACTTTGTTATGCAGGGATTCCAATTACTCATCGTGATCATGCATCGTCATTTCATGTGGTGACGGGGCATTTAAGAGCAGATGATAAGGAAAATCCTGAGATTAATTGGAATGCTTTGGCGAATATAGGCGGAACGTTAGTCTTTTTAATGGGGGTGGCTAATTTGAAAAAAATTAGCGACTGTTTAATGAGAGAAGGTAAAGATGGTAAAACACCGGTAGCGTTAATTAGTTGGGCAACACGTTTTAATCAGCGAGTGATTACTTCAACGCTTGATGAGGTTTACGATACGGCGATTAAGGAGAAGGTGAAGCCACCAACGTTGATTGTGGTGGGATCGGTTGTTGGATTGCGTGAGTCATTGAATTTCTTTGAGAATAAGCCGTTGTTTGGAAAAAATGTGATGGTGACACGTAGCCGAACTCAAAGTAGTTCGTTGGTTGAGAAGGTGATGGATTTAGGTGGAAATCCGATTGAGGTGCCAACGATTAGGATTGAGAAGATTAAGGATAATGTTGAATTAGAGCAAGCGATTAAGGAGATACAAGATTATACGTATTTAATTTTGAGTAGTCAGAATGCGGTGGATATTTTCTTTGATCAGTTAGATGAATTAGGATTTGATGCAAGGGCATTGGCTCATTTGAAGGTGTGTGCGATAGGAAGTGCAACGGCCAAGGCGGTGAAAGACCGCGGGATTAAGGCTGACTTGATTCCATCTAAATTTGTTTCAGAGGCTCTTTGTGAGGAGTTAAGAGACGTATTAAAACCTGAGGATCGAGTGTTAATTCCAAGAGCTAAGAATGCACGAGATGTTTTGGTTGAGACGTTAGGTCAAATTTGTTCCGTTCATGAGGTTCATACGTATGAAAGTGTGATGGATACAAGTATGAAAGAGGATGTCACTGAGCTATTAACCAATCATCAGGTTGACTATGTGACGTTCGCTAGTTCGGCAACGGTTAAGAATTTTGTTAAGATGTTAGGGACTGATTATTTAGAAAAATTGAATCAGACAAAGGTCATATCAATAGGACCTGTGACCTCTAAAACATTGCAAGATTTAAAAATCGAAGTATACAAGGAAGCAAAGGAAGCAAGTATTGATGCGCTTGTTGAAGCGATGATTGGAGGCCATTAGAATGTTAAGAAGACCACGTCGATTAAGAACGAGTCAAGCAATTCGAAATTTAGTAAGAGAAACGAAGTTAAATGTTGAGGATTTAATTTATCCGTTATTTATTGTCGAAGGCGAAGGAATTAAACGTGAGATTTCATCGTTACCAGATGTTTATCATTTTTCAGTAGATCAATTAGAGGCCGAAATTATAGAGTTAGGCGAACTTGGAATTGAGCATGTGATTTTATTTGGAATTCCTCATGATGAGGATAAAGATGCATGTGGAAGTGAAGGATTTAATGAAAATGGAGTAATTCAACGTGCCATTCGAAAAATTAAAGAAGTGAATCCTGCTATGAATGTCATTACAGATGTTTGTATGTGCGAGTATACAAGTCATGGACACTGTGGAATTTTAAATGAGGAAGGGTATGTTAAGAATGATGTGACCCTTGAGTATTTAACGAAGATTGCCGTGAGTCATGCGTTGGCAGGAGCAGATATGATTGCACCATCTGATATGATGGATGGACGTATTAAAGCGATTCGTGAAGGATTAGATGCAGCAGGGTTTGAGAGTATTGCGATTATGTCATACAGTGTTAAATATGCGTCAACGTTTTATGGACCGTTTCGTGAGGCGGCTAACTCTGCGCCGGCTTTTGGAGATCGAAAAACGTATCAAATGGATCCGGCTAATTCAAATGAAGCCTTAATCGAAGCAGAACTAGATGTATTAGAAGGGGCTGATATTTTAATGGTGAAGCCAGCCCTTTCTTATTTAGATGTCATTCGCCGTGTGAAGGATGAGTTTGATCTTCCATTAGCAGCCTATAATGTGAGTGGGGAGTATGCCATGTTAAAATCGGCAGTTAAAAATGGGATTTTAGCAGAGGGAGCCATTTATGAATCGGTGATGTCGATTAAACGTGCGGGAGCAGATATTATTATTACGTATTTCGCGAAAGATTTGGCAAAGATGTTAAAAAAATAAACATAAAAAGACTGATGACGCTTGCGATAGTCATCAGTTTTTTTGTGTTATAATGAGGCTATATGAAGAAATGAAGGTGATTTTTTTTGCTTTATCCGGTCAATTTAGAGTTGGATCAGTTTGAAATTGTGATTGTTGGAGGGGGTGAAGTATCTTATCGAAAATGTAAGAACTTTCTTGAGTTTAATAAATCGGTTAAAGTCATAGCACCTCATTTTTTAGATAGTTTTTATGAGTTAGAGAATGTGGTGTTAGTGCAGGATAAGTATGATGAAAGATATATTGAAAGTAGTCAAATAGTGGTGGCAGCAACAGATAATCGGTTAGTTAATGAGGAGATTGCAAAGTATTGCCATCAACATAAAAAACTTGTGAATGTGGTAGATAATCGGATGCTTTCAAATTATATCGTTCCATCTTATGTAAAAAGAGGTGATTTACTGTTAAGTGTTTCAACGGGGGGAAAGAGCCCCGCTTTAGCGAAGAAGATTAGCCGTGAGTTAGCGGTGGAGTATGATGATTCTTATGAGGAATATGTCAATCTTTTAGGGAGTTTACGAGAAGCTATTATGAAGAGGTATGAGGATGTTGGTGTGAGGCGAAAGCTAATTAAAGAGTTGATTTCATTAGATTATGAGGCATTAAAAGAAGAAAGTAGAAAGTATTTATAAGATTAAATTTTATCAAAATTAGAGTAGTGTGTGAGCATTGTTTTGCTATATTCAGGTGCTAGAGATGAAGCTGCAGTTTAAAAATAAGTTTAAATTTTTTTAAAATTGTTCTTGATTTTTGAAATGAATTACCTTAAAATGTATTTAACAATTTGATTTGAATAAATCCTTTGACGAAGAAAGTAGCCATAAGTTAATTGCAAAGCGAGCTAGAGTAGGTGTGAGTCTAGCCAATGCTTATGTGTGAAACGCCCTTCTATGGAGATTATCACAAATATACCTCGTATAGAGTATGATAATCGGGTACTCCCCTTAATGAGCAGAGCGGATGCAAGTTTTTGTATCAATTAGAGTGGTAACGCGGTCAGTAGGTCGTCTCTTATGTTTATAAGAGATGACCTTTTTTTATAAACATAGCCACTATTAATTGATAAGATAAACTTGGATCAATAAGAGTGGTACCGCGGTTGAAAGATCGCCTCTTGATGAAAGAGGCGGTCTTTTTTAATTGTCAAAAAAAATCGATTCAAATCAATTTATACAAGGAGGAGAAAACGATGAAAAAAATGTTAATGATTTTAGGTTTAATGTTAGTGGGCGTGGTAGGATGTTCACAAAATGGTGTGAGTGTTGAAAGTATCGAAAAGAACGGAAGTTTATTAGTCGGGTTATCGGCAGATTATCCACCTTTTGAATCAGTAAAAATGATTGATGGAAAGGAGACGTTAGTTGGATTTGATGTCATGTTAGCAGAAGAAATTGCGAATGAGTTGGGTGTTAAAGTTGAGTTTAAGCAAATGGATTTTAGTGGTTTAGTAGGAGCTTTACAAGCGAGTCAGGTTGATATGGTTATTTCAGGGATGAGTCCTGATGAGGAGCGTCAAAAGCAAGTTGATTTCTCAGATCTTTATTATACAGGGGAAAATGCTGTGTTAATTAGAACTGAAAGTGTTGACTCAATTAAGTCGGAAGATGATTTAAAAGGGATTAAAATTGGGACACAATTAGGAAGTGTACAGTCACCAATTGCTTATGAGTTAACTGAGAATGTTAAAGAGTTAGCAACAACTCAAGCGATTGTATTAGAGTTAAGTAATGGGAATCTTGATGCGGTGATTGTTGGAAAAGAAATTGCGAATCGTTACGCTGAGCAGTTTGAAAATGTAGAAGTGGCTGATTTAAAAGTTTCATCTGAGGAGTATATGGCAGTTGCGATGCCAAAAGGTTCAACAGATTTAGTTGAGAAAGTGAATGAGGTTATCGCGAGTTTAAAAGCGAACGGTAAGTTAGATGAGATGTTAGAAGAGGCGATTACAATTTCAAATCAATAATGATTTTAGGGAGTGCAGGTGAGAAAAATGAGTTTTGAATTTTTAGTTGATTATTATCCGATGTTGTTAAAGGGAACGGGTGTGACGATTGCGTTAGCATTGATTACCGTATTCTTTGGAACGCTTATTGGAATTTTGGTTTCGTTGACAAAGTTTAATGCTAAAGGGATGCTCGGAAAAGTTTTAAGTAAGCTAGCCGATGCCTATGTGGCCTTTTTTAGGGGAACACCATTAATGATTCAATTGTTTATTTTATGGTTTGGGGTGCCACAGTTATTGCATACACGTTATCCATCGTTTGGATGGATTTCAGCTGAGTTTTTAGTTGGAGCCATTGCTTTAGCGATTAATTCAGGGGCTTATGTATCAGAGATTTTTAGAGCTGGAATTCAAGCGGTTGATAAAGGGCAATTTGAAGCGGGGCGTTCACTTGGTTTAAGTGAGAAACAAACGTTAAAGCATGTCATTTTACCACAGGCAGTGAAAAATATTTTACCGGCACTTGGAAATGAATTTGTTGTCATTATTAAGGAATCAGCAATTGTGTCAGTGATCGGACTACGCGATTTAATGTATAATTCAGATATGATTCAAGCGGCAACGTTTAATGCTTTTGGTGTTTATGTGGTCGCGGCGGTGATTTATTTTATTTTAACGGCGTCATGTTCAAAATTATTATCTGTTTTAGAAGGGAGATTACATCAAGATGCTTAAAGTTTGTGGGTTATCAAAATCTTTTCATGGTAAAAAAATCCTCAACTCTATTAATTTAGAGATTAAAGAGGGAGAAATTATTGCGATTATCGGACCTTCTGGATCAGGAAAATCGACGTTATTACGTTGCTTAAATTTATTGGAGGTTCCTGAGGAAGGAGAAGTGTTATTTGAGGGAACAAATTTATTAGATCCAAAGACTGATTTAAATCAAGTTCGTGAACAAATCGGGATGGTCTTTCAAAACTTTCATTTATTCCCGCATATGACGGTTGGAAAAAATATTACATTAGCGTTAAAGTTATTAAAGAAAATGGATGATAAGTCAGCGGATGAGATTGCACTTAATTTGTTAACACGTGTTGGACTTGCCGATAAGTTTGATGCGTATCCATCTAAGTTATCAGGTGGACAAAAGCAACGTGTGGCCATTGCGAGATCACTAGCTTTAAATCCGAAGTTAATGTTATTTGATGAACCTACCTCAGCACTTGATCCTGAGATGGTGAAAGAAGTATTAGATGTCATGAAAGAACTAGGAGAAGGTGGCATGACAATGGCGATTGTCACTCATGAGATGGGATTTGCCAGAAATGTAGCAACACGTGCCATCTTTATTGATGAAGGTCAAATTCTAGAAGATACGAAGCCGGAAGTATTATTTACGTCACCAACTCATCCCCGTACAAAAGAGTTTTTAGCGAAAGTTATGTATTAAGATGAAACCACCCGACTCAATCGGGTGGTTTTTTTCATGCATAAAAAAAGAGTTGAACATTCAACTCTTTTGCATAGAGGAGCTATTTTAGAAATTTAATGAACTGTTAAAAGCTTTGGCCTAGGTTAAGGGATAAAGGGTAACGAGGAAGGCACAGACTCTATTTTTGATGAAAGGGTGAGAAGGTTGTGTAAAAAGGATGAGTGTATAAAATAAGAGGGCGTAAGCGCGGCATAGTAAAAAGATATCTCCTTAAGGAAATGGTTATTTAGGGTTATGACTAAGGTGGAGGAGATATTCTTAGAAGTGATATAATAGCAGTAGTTTAGGAGGTTTAGAGATGGAGACACAACAGCTATTAAAAACGTTAACGTTATATTTTGATGGAAAGTGTGAGATTTTGCATGGTTCATCTGGCATGAATAATCTGACAAGGTTCATTCGCCAGGAGAGTGGAGAATATGTGATGCGGGTGTATCAAAATCATGCGGATGTTTCGAGGATTTTGGTTGAACAGGCAGTGCTTGATCAGCTTCAAGTGTTGCCAGTTCCTCGAATTGTTTTGACGAAGGATGGTCAAACGATGGCTAAGGTGGGGGAGAAATTAGCGGTTGTGTTTGAGTTTAAGAAGGGTCAGAATTTAAAGTTAGAGCGTATTGATCAGTATGTTGCGTATGGAAAAATGGTGGGACAACTGAGTGTGAAGCTACGGGATGTATTTGTAGGTGAGGGAGAGTATTTGCCATATTATGAGCTTGAGAAATCGTATCCTATGGTGAAGGCAACCGGGTTGGTACAGGAGTTGTTAGAAGAAGTGAAGGGATTGATGGCGCAATTTAAGGCGTTACCTCATCAGTTGATTCATGGGGATATTAATTGTTCGAATATGCTAATGGATGATTTGGGGATGCCATGTGCCATTTTGGATTTTGAGTTTGTAACATGGGATTTAAGAGCGATGGAAGTAGCGATTTGTTTATCGGAGTTATTGCAAGAGGATGATTATTTTAATGGATTAAAGGCATTTTGTGAGGGGTATAAGTCAGTGGTTTCATTAACTGAAGCGGAGATTTTAATGATTCCATGGTTGATTAGGCTGAGAAGATTAGATGTGATGCTTCATTTTTTAGAGCGTCATGAGCGTGGGATTGAAACAGAGGCTATTGAGAGCGAGCTTTTTTTACAAAAACAGCTCTTATCCTTACAAAAGCAACATCAGTGGTTAGTTGATCATGGGGGCCTTTTAATGGAATATTTAAGATAGGAGTGCGCATAGTACTCCTATTTTTTTCATATAGTGAAGTGTGAGTTCATTTTAGCCTAACCTTTAGGAATGGCTATCTTTTTTTATCTATATAGGAGTCAATTTTGTCTATATAAAGTTAAATGTTTAGCGATTACAATAAAGGGGAAGGTAAAGTTTGGAAGGAGAGTTGAGATGGAAGAAAAAATTTTAGGGTATGAACAGTCGAATCTAGAAGCGTGGAATGGAATTTATACGGCGAAAGAAATTCATCAGCAGCCTGATGTGTGGTTAAAAGTCTTACACCAAATTTCAACTCATAAAGAGGTCATTCAAAGTTTCTTAGATCAGGTGTTAGAGCATGAGGATTTAGAGATTATTTTAACAGGAGCAGGAACATCAGCTTTTGCTGGTGAGGTCGTAGAGCCCTATTTACATCAGTTAACTAAAAAGTCTGTTCGTGCGATTGCAACAACAGATATTGTGGCAAATCCATTTGGCTATTTGTCGCCTGAAAAACCAACGTTATTAATTTCTTATGCTCGTTCTGGAAATAGTCCTGAGAGTGTAGCAACCGTTCAGTTAGCCAAACAATTAGTGCGCAACTTGTATCAAATTGTCATTACCTGTAATAAAGAGGGAAAATTAGCTCAGTTTGCAAGCGAGGATGAGGGCTCATTATTATTGTTAATGCCTGATGAGACAAATGATATGAGTTTTGCAATGACAAGTAGTTGCACGTCAATGATTTTAACGAATATTGCGATTTTTAATTTGAAGACATTACATAATTTACAAACTGATTTATTTAATGTGAGAGAAAATTTACTTGATTTATTTAATAATACGGACTTATTTAATGAGATTTTAACATATGACTATGATCGTTTAATTTTCTTAGGATCAGGACCACTTAAAGGTATTGCACGTGAGATGGCATTAAAGACACTTGAGTTAACAGCTGGAATTGTCAATGCAAATTACGATACACCACTAGGATTTAGACATGGACCTAAATCAGTCATTAATGATAAAACGTTGATAGTAGTGCTTAAAAATAATCAAACTTATCCAAAATACTATGATGAAGATTTAATCCGCGAGTTGTTATCAGAACGTAAGGAAAATAAAGTGTTGGTGTTATGTAATGATCACGTGGCTGATGATTCTGTTTATTTCGGACGTGCGATTAAAAATAATGTGATTTTAGGAATGCAGTATTTAGCATTTGGACAAATTTTGGCTCTTAAGAAGTCGTTAAGTTTAGGGATTACGCCTGATAATCCTTGTCCGACGGGAGAGGTTAATCGCGTGGTAAAAGGAGTTACGATTTATCAATTTAAGGAGGAAAAAGGATGTTAATAAATACGAAAGAAATGTTAATCGAGGCACAACGCCATGGTTATGCCATTCCAGCCTTTAATATCCATAATTTAGAGACCATCCAAACAGTTGTTGAAACAGCGAATCGTTTGCATTCACCGGTTATTTTAGCGGCAACTCCTGGAACAGTGAAATATGCAGGAGGCGAAAATTTAATCGCGATTACAGAAGCGATGGCGAAGAAAGTCAATGTGCCAATTACGTTTCATTTAGATCATCATGAGAATGTGGAGGATATTAAAGCGTTAATTGAACTTGGGTGTCGTTCAGTTATGATTGATGCCTCAAAGCATCCGTTTGAAGAAAATATTGAGATTGTACGTGATGTTGTTAATTTTGCTAAAAAATATGGAGCCACAGTTGAAGCAGAGCTTGGAAAGCTTGGAGGACGTGAAGATGATTTAGTGGTAGAGGACGCAGATGCGTTCTTAACTGATCCTAAAGAAGCACAGATTTTTGTTCGTGAAACAGGGATTGACTCGTTAGCAGTTGCGATTGGAACGGCTCATGGAATGTATAAAAGCACACCTAAACTAGATTTTAAACGATTAGCACAAATTCGTCAGGTCATTGATATTCCACTTGTGTTACATGGGGCATCAGGTGTTCCAACAGAGATGGTTCAAGAGGCGATTAATTTAGGAATTTGTAAAGTGAATGTCGCAACAGAGCTTAAAAATATTTTCAGTGAAAGTTTAAAGATTTATTTTAATGAGCATCCCGATGCGACGGACCCACGCTATTATTTCTTACCTGCCAAAGAAAAAATGGGTGAGTTAGTGGCGACAAAAATCGCCATGTGTGGTTCAAATTTAGAAGAGGTTACTAAAAATGTAGGTTAAATAGATTAAAAAGAGCATACAATGAGTTGTGCTCTTTTTTTTATGTCATTCTTTTAGTAAAGACTAAGGTAATAAAATGGAAAATTTGTGCAGGTTATGATAAAATAAAGAAAGCGCTACTAAAAGAGGGGAGTCGAATGAAAAAGTTAGAATGGGGAAGGCAATATTATATTGTCAGAGAGAAACTTGAACTTTTGTTTCGAAAGTTTAGTATTTATAAGCGGTTGATAACAGTTATGTTATTAGTCTCAATTGCGCCGATTGTGATGATTGGCAGTATTTCAATCCATATCATTTATGGATCGATTCGTTCTAATTATGTGAATCATATTGAGAGTACGAATGAGATTTTAGCAGATAATTTATCCTTATTTATTCAAGATGTTGAAAGTTTTGGAACGCAACTTTTGTTTTCATCCACGATTCGCCAAGGGCTTCAAAAATCAGAGGGGATGACTCTTAATGAGCAAGTTCAATTTATACGTGAAGTCGAACAAATCATCTCACAAAATTATTCTTTGTTGACGTTAGCGGCGGATATTTCAATTTTGAATGTAAATAAGGATTTTTTATATGCTCAAGGTTATCGATATGTTAATACGGATTTCATGATTAACTGTATCGAAGAACTTGAAGAGAGTGGAAAATCATCTCTGAAGAAAAGTTTTTATAGTCGAGATGGACGATATATCGGTATTATTTTGAAGATAACCAATGGCAATCCGCATACACCGATGGGATATTTATTCATTGCGATTGATGAGATAAGGATGCAAAATATTTTAGAAAAAGGGATGATTAGTGGTGTAGGTGGTTTGATGTTGCTTGATTTAGAGGGGGATGTGGTAACCTCGATTGGGCAACCCACTCATTTTGATTTAGATGAGTTTTTGAAGCAATGCTATTTGAAGGGGGATTATAAGGGAACTAAGATGTTTACTTATAACCTCGTGAGTTACAAGTATGTCAGTTATAATGATTGGTATTTGATTTCAAGTACACCAAATACGTATATTTTAAGTGAAGTTTTAAAAGTGGTAAAGTCACTTTTAATTGGCATTATAGTTTTGATTGTCATCGTAACTTTGATTTCGTTTTTGCTGTGGCAAAGTATTATTAGACCGTTGAATCGATTGATTATGACGATGAAAAGTATAAATACGATTGAACTGACAGACCCTCAACGTGAGGATGGAAATGACGAGATGACGTATTTGTACAAAGAGTTTAATATTATGATTCAATTTATTAAAGATTTGATTTCAGATATGAATGAGACGAATGAAAGTCAAAGGCGACTTGAACTTAAAATGTTACAGGCTCAGATTAACCCACACTTTTTATTTAATACGTTAAATTCAATAAAGTGGATGGCAGAAATGTCGAATGTTAAGACCATTAGCAATACGATTGGGGCTTTAAGTCGATTGTTGCAGGCAACGATTAGTGATACCAATGAATTGATTCCAATTAGTCAAGAACTTCAAAATGTAGAGGATTATATGACGATTCAAAGAAATCGTTATGGAGATACGTTTCATTTTACGGTGGATATTGAAGTAGATTGTTTAGATTATAAAATTACACGTTTTATCTTGCAGCCCATCGTTGAAAATAGTTTATTGCATGGTTTGAATGAGGAAGAGGATTTAAAAATTACGATTAAGGTGCGAGATATGCTCAATTGGATTTATTTATATGTTGAAGATAATGGAGCAGGATTTGATGTAGAAAAGGTGTTAGAGAAGAAGTCGAAGGAGAAGTTAGACGGAAAATTATCTTCAATTGGAATGATTAATGTCATTGAACGAATTAATCTTTGTTATCAATCAGAGGGAGATATTAAGATTTTAAGTCGTTTAAATGAAGGCACGACAGTAGTTATTAAAATACCTAAGCAGTTATAATTGGGGGGGGCTAGTCATGTTAAATATTTTAATTGTTGATGATGAACAAATTGTAAGGATTTATTTACAAAGTGTAATAAATTGGCAAGAAGAAGGATGTAAGGTGGTTGGGGTTTGCAAAAATGGAGCAGAGGCACTTGCATTCTTAAAAAACAATCAGGTTGACGTTGTCTTAACAGACTTAAAAATGCCAAAAATGAACGGCATAGAATTAATGGCAGAAATGAAGGCAAGAAATATGGAAACTAAGGTGATTGTATTGAGCAATCATAGCGATTATGATTTGGTCCGTCAGGCGATGAAATTAGGGGCAATGGATTATTTTATTAAGATTAATTTACGAACAGAGGATTTAATTAACTTAATTAAACAGATTAAAGTTGAATTGAATGAGAAGCAGTTAAAAAAACGTAAATTAGAAGAAGATGAAAAAAATGAGGTTCATCATTTTAAAATAGGGAGAAAAAGTTTTTTAACAACCGTTTTAAAAGGGGACATTTATTATAGTGAGGATGAACTTGATCGGTATGTGAAGATGTATCATTTATTTGAACCGCAACTGAGTTTATATCGCTTAAGAGTGAAAGAAAATGACAAGATTGAAGATGATCAATTTCCGTATATTGATGCCATTATTAGGGAGCAATTTAGGGGATTTGATTTTGATGTGGTCCATATTAATCATGAGAAAGTACTTATTATTTTATATGAGCGAGAAGTGTTAGAAGATCTGATTATAACCGATCGTTGGATTAAGGTTGTGAGAAGTGTTCGTAATTATTTAAATACCGATTTACAAGCTTCAAAACGAGTCGTGATTGATTCGAGAGTTAAGTTGGCTGCTTGTACGAAGCTATTTCAAGATCAAGTAAGACCGGATCAACAGATTTCCCTTATTTCTGATGAGGAGTTGGCCCATTATCGACCTGAGGTCCAATTGGTCCTTGCGTATATTCATGAACATTATGTCGAACGAATTACACTTCAGGAACTAGCAGATTATGCGTGTTTGAATGAGGCCTATTTGAGTCGTATTTTTAAGATTGAAACACATAAAACGCTGAATAATTATTTGAATGAACTAAGAATTTCTAAGGCAAAGCAGTTACTAAAAAAACGTGACATAAAAGTGAAAGAAGTTGCGCAGTTAGTTGGAATTAAGGATCAACTTTATTTTAATCGTGTGTTTAAGAAGTTTTGTGGAGAAAATCCCACCGAGTATCAAGAACGGGTCAAAAAAGTCCATTTCTAAGTCAGTTTAAGTTATTTTAATTTTTGGGGATTAATCTTAGAATAATGATGTAAGCGATTTTAATCTATCTTAAATAAGGGGGATTTAGAAATGAAGAAAAAGCTATTGGGTGCATTATCTGCTAGTTTGATGATGTCATTATTGTTAGTCGGATGTTCAGGATCAAACGATGCAACGACGACAAAACCTGAGGGAGAAACATCAGAGCAAACACCAACACAAGAGGAAACAACATCAACAGATGAGAAGCAAGAAGTTTTAAAAGTCGCAGTATTTGAAGGGGGCTATGGTAAAGCGTTTTGGGAAGAAGTTGCCAAACGTTTTGAAGCCGATTATCCAGATGTAACCGTTGAGTTAACTGCAAGTCCAAAAATCGGAGATGTGATTCGTCCTCAATTAGCGGCTGGAAATGCTCCAGATTTCATTTATTTTGCCTCAACAAATGAATCAGGTGTTGCACAAGCGTTAATTAAAGACAAAAAGTTAGCAGATTTAAGTGACGTATTTTCACAACCAGCACCTGGGGAATCAACACCAATTAAAGATAAAATGTTACCAGGATTCTTAGATAATAAATTAACAGCCCCTTATGGAGATGGAACCGTTTATTTAGCTCCCCTTTATTACAATGTAACAGGCCTTTGGAATAACAGTGCATTATTTGCAGAAAAAGGATGGGAAGCTCCAAATACTTGGGATGAGTTCTTTGCTTTAGGAGATGCTGCTGCATTAGAAGGATTAAGCTTATTTACATACCAAGGGATGTATCCAGGATATAATGAATCCATTGTATGGCCAGCCATTGCGGGAGCAGCAGGCACAGAAGCAGTTGAGAATATTTTCTCTTATGCTGATGGAGCATGGGAAGATGAAAATGTCGTAAAAGCTCTAGAAATTTTCCAACAAATTGCTGAAGGTGATTATTTATTAAAAGGGACGGTTGCCATGAATCATACCCAAGCACAAACCGAACATTTAAAAGGTAGTGCTCTATTCTTGCCAAATGGTAACTGGTATGAAGATGAAATGAAAGATGCCATTCAAGAAGGTTGGGAATGGGGATTCATGACATCTCCAGTGTTTAATGAAGGAGATACTCGCTATGTTGCGACCGGGATTGAAGAAATGTATATTCCATCTGATGCTGCTAATGTTGAATTAGCAAAAGAGTTCATGCGTTATTTATATAAAGATGAAATTGTTGCATTAAATGCCGAGTTGAATCATGCAGTTGTTCCAATTGAAGGTGCAGTGGAAATGGCTAAAGAATATGTTCCAGCATCTAACTATAGTAGTTTTAAAATTTTTGATGAATCAGATGTGTTGCCAATTATGGTTGGATTTGAAGTGGCGACTAATACTGAAATTAATATGAAAAATGAAGTGTTCCAACCGATTAGTTCAATTATGAATAAAGAGTTAACAGCATCTGATTGGGCTGCTAATCTAGAGGTTGCTTCAGATAAAGTACGCGAAAGCCAAGAATAATTCTAATGAAAAACCATTCTCAATAGTTGAGAGTGGTTTTTTTTAGGAAAGCTTATTTTTTAGTAGAGATTTTTTCTAGCAACGTTCTTTTTTATTTTAAGGTTCATATTTGTCGAATGATATGATTAAAATGATAGTAGGAGGGGGGATGTTGCTTGAAGAGATGGATTGTGTTGTTGTGCTTTTTGGGTTTGATAGGTTGTCAGGAGCAGTTTAATTTGTTGCAAGTTGATGAGGTGGATAAGATTGAGGTGTTGTTGGCAAGTGATGAGGACGTGTCTCGTACAGAGGTGATCACAATCACAGAACCTGATGAGCTTAGAGGAATGATGAGGATTCTTCGCAGTGGAAAGTTAGGGAGACGGATAGCCGATCGAGACATGTATTTGGTGCAGTCTAGTTATTATGTGTTGTATAAAGATGATGAAGTGGTGCAAATGATTTCTTTTAACGGCAATGATTCGCGTCATGTTTGGCGTGGAGTGGAATGTTTTGAGGTGAAGTATAGTGGGATGACGCCTTATGAGTTTGTTGAGTCGTTAGATAATAAGTAAGATAACAGCGAATTATTTTTCGCTGTTTTTTCATCTTAAGAAAAAATTAAGAATTCACCTGACCTTTTTTTAAGATTTATTAGTTATAATGACATCATGATTTTAAGGAAAGGTGGTGTTGAGTATGAGCTCAACTATTTTAAATAGTCTGAAGCGGGGACTTGGTTATCTCTTGATGACCGGATTGATTATTTCGGGTGGAAATTTTGTATATATTCAGTATCCGAAGATGACAGAGCAAGTTAAAAAAATGCAAACGCCATATTTTGAAAGCTATCAATTTATTAGGCGATTGGCAAATAGTAGTTTGTATCTTGCATACGAATTTCAAGAGATATCGGGTGATGAAACAGGAACGAATGAGGGGAATTTTTATGATGAGTTATCATATTGGGAATATACGTTAGACCGCTATCCGGCTGAATTAGATTATTACGCTGTGAATACAGATGGATCACATGAGGAGGCACGTGAAGCTGATCTATTAAAGCAGTTAGTGACGACATCAGACGAGTTGTTATGGAATGAATTACAATCACGTTATCAGTTTGTGACAACCGTAACGTTTGATTCGGAAGGGAATGTATCAATTGGTGACGTTTACGGGGCGGATCGTTTTGATTTTGAACGTTTAATGCAGCAAGAGTTTGACTCATATTATGACCACCAATATGATATTAAAAATATGACGTTTGTCTTTGGAGTTCCACAGGATTTACCGATGAATGGACCGATTTATTACGAGTTAAATGATTTTGGGATGGAGAATTATGTGATGGTTAGCATTCCTTATTTAATCGTGATGGCGCTGGTGACGATTTTAGTTATTTTTGTTTTACCCTTTAGATGGATTAAAGAATCAGGATTAGTTAAGGGATTATTATTTGTACCACTTGAAGTTAGATTTTTATTTGTGATTGCAACTTGCTTTGCCATCATGGGGGCACCATTTTTAATCATTGCGACGCAAACTGGCGCATTAGCTGAGATAGTGCAGTGGAGTGTTAATACCGATTATGTAGCGGGAATTGTTCATTTAATGAATGTGTTCTGTTGGAGTGCTTTTATTGCTGTCATAGCCATTCATGCGCTTTATGTGAAAGAGTTCTTTATCATTGGTCCTTGGAAAATGTTACGCCGCCATACGATGATTGGCCAGCTGTTTGGTTTGTTCAAAAAGACATCAGACGTTGAAACTGTGATTGAGGAACGAGTCGTGTATCAGGAATCTCCTGCGTTTGCTTTGATGAAGGAAAGGGTGTCTTCTTTAAGTCATCGTCTTTCGAACTTACAACATCAGCTTCAAGAAGCGATGTCTTGTGAGACTGATGTGGCATTACTTGAAGAAATGAAGTCAGTTCAGGAAGAACTCCAGTTGCTACTTCATTTAAGTGAAAGTCAAAGTATGAAAACAGAAGTTAATTTTTCGAAGTTAATGGCAGATGTTTTAGCTAAGATGCCAGAATCATTTAATGAGTTTGAATTAAAAACTAAACTGCCGACGTCTTCAGTGACGGTCTTAGCTCATCAAAATCAGTTATCTTCCGTGATGGAACAATTATTTACGACGATTGCCACTGATGCTTTAGCAAATTCTCGTGTTTATTTAGAAGTAGACGAGATGAATGAGTTCGTGCAGATGACGTTACGTTATGTGACGAGTCATGAAGCAAAGATTTCCTCAGAGTTAGTGACATGGATCCAGATGACGCTTGAAAATCAAGAGGGATGTTTTGAAATGGTGGATGATGGTGATTTAGTGAAGTTTATTTTAAGCGTACCAATGAAATAATTTGAGTTGTCTGGTCAGGGCCAGGCAACTTTTTTTATGGAATCATGTCGTCTTTGTGTCAATAGATTGGGGGGAGGTGAATATATATGTAATGTAAGGGGTTTAAAAAAGGGGGGTTAACAATGGATATTTTGTATGCATTAGGATTAATTTTAGGACTGAATGTGTATATTGGATTAGTGATTTATTTGTCCAAGCAAAAACAAGTATTTTGGGGACTTTTGTTACCCTTTTTGATGAGTGGAGTCAGTGTTTGGCGTGTGATAGAATATGTGCGATGTGGTTCATACTATTTAAATAGTGAAGTAGGAGTATCGATGATTTGTTCATTTATTTTAGCGGTATTTGGATGGGTTTTATTTACAGTTGTGAGATATGGTGAATAAAACGAATAAGGGATTTATTGTATAAAAATAGATTAATTTGGAATAATAAGAAGTGGAAGGAGTGGGATTGATGGAATATCAGCAACTCATTATGACACTTGTACAAGTATTAATATGGGGAGGATTAATCGGATTATCAATTTTTGGAGTTTTATATAAAAAAGGACAGGCAACAGATGAGGAAGAAGTTGAGCAATATCCAAAAAAACGACAAGTTTAAGATGAACTTGTCGTTTTTTATTTCATTTTAACGTTAAAATGAAATAAGCGCCCCTGTTAAGCGGGTGATGAGTGATTTATATTTAGTTTGTTTTGCTCCTAAATAAACACGATTTTGATAGTATTTTAAAATAGCTTGAATGAGAATTGCCACTAATTATGCCTATTTAAGGTTGTTATTTCTATCTATTTGTAATCTTTTATTTTCAAAATAGTAAACTATTCCATTTAGTGATGTGGTTTTATTACAGTAAACAGAATAGGGGAGGATAGGGATGCGATATTATGTGAAAGGGTGAGCCTTAACGGAAACAACCTTTTTTATTTTATTAGCTGTGTTTGAGCCGAATCACGGTTATGGAATGATGCAATTTATTGAAGAACGAACAGAGGGACGTTTAGTTTTGGGAGCGTAAACCTTGTACGGGGCGATTAAAACATTAGATAAAAAAGGATGGATTCAAGAAGCTTTAGATGACGGTGAATCCTTACGAAAGAAGGTATACATCATCACTGAACTTGAACGAAAAATTGCAGTGCAAGAATTGAATCGTCTAGAATCACTTTACCACACAGCGAAAAAAATCATGAAGGGTAGAGAGTAGAATAAGTAAAAAAGTATATAAAATCTTGTTGAATCCGTTTGAACCACAAGAAGATTGGTTGAATAAAATGGCAGAAGAAGGATGGAAATTAGTTAAGACGAGTCGTTGGGGTTATAAATTTGAAGCCTGTCAACGAGGAGCTGTCTGTTAGGAGGTAGACTTTGTAGCAGATAAGTCGTTCGCTGAGTTAAAAGAGTATGAAGCATTTTTAGAGGGACTAGGCATGAAGGTTTTCACTAAAAACTTGAATCTTGGCAAGTACTCGATTGGGGAAGTTCGTTTGCGTGAAAAAACATCAGGATGAAAAAGCATTTAAGTTACAGACAGATTATGAAGATTTTATTCTATATGTCAAAACAATTTGTAATGCATACATTGTAGCGGGGGGGTTATTAACGATCACGCTGATGATGAATCTTGGCAATCACTTACTGCTCAACTTCGTGTCAGTTGGATTTATCCTATATTTATTAAAATTGGTTCGGTTGTTTAAGCGTGAACGTAGAGTTTATAAAAAACAATAAAAAATTTAAGAATCGTAAAAGTGACTTCACCATGAAGTCACTTTTTTTAGTGGGGACAAATTTGTCCATATGAACGTCAATATAATAAATTTTAATCGCTTACATTGCTTGTTAAAATAGGGGTGTATTATAAATCAAGATTAAGAAGGGATGGGAGTGTCTTGGAGGCTTTAAAAAAATCAAAAGCAATGAAAGTTGGGGGGACACAAAAAGAAAAAGGGATGAGCCGTAAAGGGAAAGATCGGTTGTTTATTGCGGTTTGTGTTTTACCTGCTGTGTTGTTATTTAGTTTATTTATTTTATATCCGATGGCAAAAGGATTTATGATGTCTTTTTATCAATATAGTGGACTCGGGGGGGAAGCAACGTTTATCGGGCTAAAAAATTTTCAAACGTTATTTGCGGATCCAATCTTTCTCACTGCTATGAAAAACATGGTGTTTGTACTGGTATTCTTCCCATTAATGACAATGGTGCTCGCCATGTTATTTGCAGTAATGTTAACTCAGGGAAGACTTCATCAGTTTGAGCAGAAGTTTTTTAAAATGATTATTTTCTTTCCTAATATTTTATCAATGGTTGTGATTGGGGTGTTATTCCTTTATTTATACGACTATAATTTAGGATTACTTAATGGATTTTTAGATGTGGTGGGATTTGAGGTCTTAAAGCAGACGTGGCTTGGACAAAAGAGCACCGTACTGTGGTGCTTAGTTGCGACGATGGTTTGGCAAGCCACGGGTTATTACATGGTGATGTATATTGCAGGGATTAATCAAATTCCAGTCGATTTATATGAAGCGGCTGATATTGATGGTGCTAGCAAACGCGTCCAATTTTTCAAAATCACGCTTCCTTTACTTTGGCAAATCTTACGTGTCACCTTAGTGTTCTTTATTACAGGGGCATTTAACTTAACGTTCACATTTGTGACGGTAATGACAAGTGGTGGACCGAATAATGCCTCACAAGTTCCACTGACTTACATGTATTCACAGGCGTTCTCGAATGCGAATTACGGTTATGCGATGGCGATTGCAGTGGTGGTGTTTATTTTAGCGATTACGTTGTCATTCATGATTCAAAAATTAACAGATAAAGATGCGATTGAATTTTAAGGGGAGGTGTAACGATGAAAAAGTTTTTATCGGGAACAGTACTTCGATTGATTTTATGGTTGGTGTCAATTTTAATTATTATTCCACTCGGATGGACTATTGTTCAATCGTTTAAAACGACACAGGAATTTTTCGGGGATGTTTGGGCGCTTCCAGCGTCACTTCATATTGAAAATTATGCGAATGCTTGGTCAACCGCCAACATGGGGTCGTATTTTTTTAACTCCATTTTGGTGAGTGTCATGGGGGTTTTATTCTCACTTTGCTTAGCCGTACCGGCTGCTTACTGTTTGTCACGCTATCGATTCTTTGCTTCAAAATTCATAATGTTTGTATTTAGCGCTGGTTTATTTATTCAAGCAACGTATGTGTTAGTTCCATTATTCTCATTATTAAAAGATTTAAATTTACTTGATAACTTAGTCGTTTTAGCCCTTATTTATGCGACTTCAAGTTTGCCATTTACGATTTTCTTGTTATCAAGCTTTATTCGAGGTGTGTCAAGAAGTTATGAAGAAGCAGCAGTGATGGATGGAGCCAATCGTTTCCAAATCATGACGAAAGTGATTATGCCACTCATTCAACCAGGAATCGTCACAATTGTTATTTTTAACTTTATGGCTTATTGGAACGAGTTCCTGATGGCATTTACGTTTATTTTAGATGACGCCAAAAAGACGTTACCAATTGGGCTTCAAAATTTAATGGAAGTTCAACGATTCTCAACAGACTGGGGAGCTTTATTTGCGGGGATGGTCATTGTATTAATTCCAATTGTGATTATCTATGCGATTTTAAATGAAAAATTAACTGAAGGTGTTAATGTCGGTGGAATTAAAGGATAAGAAAGGGGAATTTAAATGTCAGGATTTACATTACCAATTGATAACGTAGAATATGAAAGATTAAGAGAGGTGATGACGCGTTGGCATGCCGATGCGATTCGAGATTCAGATGGAACAAAACTAGATGATCGTATTTTAGAACTTGGTTTAAAAGTGTATAAAACGTACTTAACAACACGTAATGACCAACAGTGGGCAAAAGATCACAAAGAAGAATTACAACAACTTTATATGATGAGTGAACCAACGATTGCTTTTCATAAGTATTTAATCATTGATCTGATGAAAGGAATTTTTAAAGAACAATTTAAAGTCAATCCCAAAGATTATCATCGTTATTGGCAAGTCATTGACCGAACAACGGGTAAGGAAGTCGGTCATGAGAAGTGGTTTTATGATGATGAAAAAGAAGTTGTTGTATTAGTTGATGCTATTCTTTATCATGAGTACACGGTTAACTTCTTAATGTATCAAATTTGGGATCCAACTCAAATGTACAATCATTTAACGAATGATTGGGGGGATCGTGAGCATGAAATACCGTATGATATGAGACATCCTCTGACGAATTCCCATATTAAAGGCTATTTAAATGAGTGGTTAAGCGAGCATCCTGAAGTAGATGTGGTTCGGTTTACAACGTTTTTCTATCATTTTACACTCATTTATAATGAAATGAAAAAAGAAAAGTTTGTGGATTGGTTCGGTTATAGTTCAACACTTAGCCACGAAGCCATTCAAGCATTTGAAAAAGCTAAAGGATATCCCTTAAAAGCTGAATATGTCGTAGATGAAGGATATTTTAATAATCCATTCCGAATTCCAACTAAAGAGTTTTTAGACTTTTTAGATTTTCAATCGGAGTTTGTGTGTCGTGAGGCGAAGGTCCTCGTGGATATGACGCATGATCATAAAAAAGAAGCCATGATGTTTTTAGGTGATAACTGGATTGGAACAGAGCCTTATGGAAAATATTTTGAAGCGATAGGCATTGATTCAGTGGTTGGATCAGTTGGAAATGGAACCACACTTCGTATGATTTCTGATATTCCAGGCGTCAAGTATACAGAAGGACGTTTCTTACCTTATTTCTTCCCTGATGTATTTTGTGAAGAGGGGGATCCTGTTACTGAAGCGAAGGAAAACTGGATCCAAGGACGACGTGCCATTATGCAAAGCTCTCTTGATCGGATTGGATATGGTGGGTATCTGTCACTGGCTTTACAGTTCCCTGAGTTTGTTGACGTGGTGGAGCGAATTTCAAATGAGTTTCATACGTTTCATGAAATGGTGCAAGGTACGAAAGGATATAAGGCTCCCTTTAAAGTGGCGATTTTAAATTGCTTTGGTAAACTTCGTTCTTGGCAAACAAATCAAGTCGCGCATGCGCTTTGGTATAAAGAGATTTATTCGTATGTTGGAGTACTTGAGGCATTGTCGGGGATGACGTTTGACGTGGAGTTTATTAATTTTGAGGATATTAAGCAGAATGGAATTTCTGAGGAGATCGGGATTATGATTAACTCTGGAGATGCGATGACGGCTTGGAGTGGTGGTGAAAATTGGTTAGATGAAACAGTGATTACAACGATTCGTGAGTGGGTTTATAATGGGGGTGGATTTATCGGAATTGGAGAACCAACAGCTATTCAACATCAAGGGAAGTACTTCCAATTGTTCGATGTACTCGGAGTTGATAAAGATATTACGTATGGACTTAGCTATCGTAAGTATCATGAGTTAACAAAGGAACATTTCATTCTTGAGGATATAAAGACGGAGATTGATTTTGGTCGTGGGATGAGGGGCGTATTTAAAAAAGGTGAACATACGACGATTTTAGCGATGGATCAAAATGATATTTTATTATCAGTCAATGAGTATGGACGCGGACGTGGCGTTTACATCGCAGGGTTACCTTATAGCGCTCAAAATGCAAGACTTTTACAACGTGCGATTTATTATGCGGCTCATCAAGAATCAGAACTAATGACTTATTATGTGGATAGCTGTGAAGTGGAGTGTACTTACTTCCCTGAAGTGAAAAAGCTAGCGGTATACAATAATAGCTTTGAGGTTCAAGAGGCACAAATTTATGTGCGTGGAGAAGTGAAGCATCGTGTTACATTAAATGAAATGGATTTAATTTGGTTAGACGTTGAATAGTAAAAAGCGATATCTAAAAGGATATCGCTTTTAAATGAATAGAGTAAAAGGAAAAACCTTTATGGCCATTTTTTAAGGGGGATCAAAAACTTTAGCATCATCAATTACTGTTAAGGGATTAATAAAGCTTTAGAGATCGTACGTCCTAATTAATCTAGTAAAAATGAACCCCTCTAATGAAAAGAGTCTTGTTTTTTAGATAATACCCTAAATACTAGATAGTGTTAATTGATTAGAGTATATGATCTTTTATGAATTTAATTTTTTTGATATTAATTTTAAAAAGTGACTCATTACATCCCAAGATACTTAAGGTAGTCATTAATTGTCATCAGAGGCATATCTAGTTTTAACTTCGTCTCTTTCGTTATAGCTCTTTGTGTTGCCATTTCAAATCCTGCTAGTTCTACAGCAGCCAAGTATTCATCAACGATTGGCTTAATGTGGATATCTTTACTTTTTAACAGTTTGCCACAGTTCCTGTAAATTTCTAAAACAGGATGACAGGGAGAAAAAACAGCTTTCATTGTTTCAAAATTATTGTTTCCAGGGAAACCAGAATTTGAGATGACAACGAATTGTTGTGTTTTTTGTACGGTATCGACAAGGTCAAAATTTTCATTTTGCTGAACGATTAATGGACTTTTCAATGGGATAAGACGGTCGACAAAGTTTTTTAGTACAGCTGTCATATTCCAAGTATAAATTGGAGTTGCAAAGCAGACAACATCAGCAACCTTATATTTTGGAAGTAATGCTTCCATATCATCTTGCAGTATACATTTTCCTGGAGTTTTAAACCAACAGGTAAAGCAACCTTTACAGTGACCGATTTTTTTGTCAATGAGGAATATATTTTCAGTATCTGCACCGCCTCGTTTAGCACCACGTAAAAAAGCTTCTGCTATTACATTCGTGTGACTATTAGCTCCTGCAGGGCTACCATTAAAGATAATAAATTTCATAGGGAAATCATCTCCTTCTCTTAGCTGATGACTTTATTATAAAGACGACAATAGATATGTTCAATCGACGCTCCGTAGAGTTAAAGATAGAAATGGTCATTCCTTCTTATAAAATATCCTCAATTTCGGTCAATGCAATAAATAAAAAAAGGCCTAGGGCCCTTTTTATTCAATTGTTAAAAGATAGCTTTTCCAGTTTTCATAGGTTAAATCAGTTGCTTGGTTAATTAAATATTCTCCTTTTCCTGCATAGCTGTAAATTTGGTAACACATGCGGCTTTCACCTGGCAATAATTTAGTGTTTTCAGAACATGGAAGTACTTTTTCATTGTTGTATTCAACGTGATAGTTTGCTAAATAATCGTTGTTCTCAACCCCCATGATGTAAGGAGTCGTTGAAAGTGGTTTAAGTTCTTGATCATCTTTAAAGACAGTCATTAGAGTTAGAGGATGTTGCCCATATAGCCCAACTTCAAGTGTCTCATTGGTTGTATTTGTTTCGGTAAACCATAGTACTAACCCTTTTTTTGAACTTCCAAGTTCATCATCGACAATTTCAGCTTTGTCAAATGAGACCAATCCAAGGATTTGGTCGTCATTTTGAATGGTGATTTGATCACCGATAGTTAAGTGAGGGAGTGTTTCGTAGTCATGGCGTGATAATCCATTTTCAAGATAGAGTTGTGCTTCATTTACGATATAATCACTACTATCTATCAGTGTATTAACGGATGGTTCTTCTTCCTCTTCAATCGCAATATTTTCTTCGGCTGTTTCAATTTTTGTTGGGGATTCTTCTATGATTTCCGGCTGTGGTTGTGCATCTTCCATGACATTTTGTTTTTGATGACAGGCAGTTAAGAATAGTAAACTTAAGAGTAGTATTTTTTTCATGTTGGTAATCCCTTTCAATTCTATGATATGAAATTATAGCATATTGATAGATGATTAAGGTTAAATTTACAATATTAATAATAAAATTCCATAACTTTGTTATAATTTGGCGAAAAAAAATAAGGTCACCGTTAGGGTGGCCTTATTTTACTTCAATCAAAAAGCTTTGATAGTTACTATAAGTGTTATCTAGCGCTTGATTGATGAGATATTCTCCCTTCCCAGCATAGCTATAATGGTTATAGCACAGACGACTTTTTCCTGGCTCTAGCGTATTAGGGGTAGAACAAGCTTCTACCTTTGCTTGTTGTTGAGTGAACTCGACATGCTGTGTTTGAAGATAATCTTCATCTGCAAATTTTAGGTTTAGTTCATCTGCAGGCATCAGTTTAAGTTCATCTTCTCCATAGAAAACACTTGTATTGACAACTGGATCTAACACGCGTCCTGCTAATCCAACGTGAATTTCCTGATCACTAATATTAGTTTCTTTGTAGTAAAAGGCAATGCCTTTACGTCCACTTTTTTGATGGTCATCAATAATTTCATAATGATCAAATTGAACGGTTGCATAATCTGTTTCACCATTATTAAGGGTGATGACATCATTAGAATTTAGATAGGGTAGTGTTTCATAATAGGCACGTCCCACTCCGTTTTCTAAATAAAGTGAAGGGGTATTTTGATTAGGAGATTCAAGGGAGGGTTGGATGGAATGTGTTGAAGGATTGTCCTCATTATTTGATGGTTTTTCTTCATCTGATAAAAGAGGAGAGTCGAATTCTTCTTCTTTGTTTGGAAGAGTCATTTGACTAGGATTTTGTAGGGAAACTGAGGTAGATTGGGGTTCCTCAGTTGGGAATTCAATCTGCGTGAGTTTCAGTGGCATGCCTGGGGTGTTGAGTAAGACAAGTTCGGGTACAGGGGTAGAACAAGCACTGAGTAGGGATAGCTCACAGATTAAAAATAGAATGCCTAGAGGTTTCATAATTGCCCCCTTTCATAACGAATTTAATTATAGCGGTTAAAAGGGCACCTGACAATTGGAAGTATTGAAAGAAAAGATATTTTTTTGAAGAAAACGCCTAAAAAAATAAACGAAGTATGACGAGCTGTCATAAGCTATAGTAAGAAAGTTTAGTAGGAGATGATGAGATTCATTAGAAGTAAAAATTTTGAGAAATAATAAAAATTATGGCTTAGAATGGATATTTTAGCAATATAATGACGATAATAAAAAGTAAGCGTTTAAATCTCGTAAAAAGGAGGTGAAAATGATGAAGTGGTTAGTGAACGAAAGTGATCATTATGTGTTTCATGTACATGCGGGCAGTTTGGCGCAGAAGGATATTGAAGAGATTATGGAGTATCAAGAGCATTGCCTGAAGTATGTGTTACAGGTTTTAAGACTTGAGTTGGAAGAGAAAATTCATTATTTTTTATGTGATAGTTTAGATGAGGTTGGAATGTATTATGGTGATTATGTTCCGTGTAGTAGTTTTTTTCGTGATCCATTTGAGATTTATGCAGTCTATAGTCGGAAACAAAAAGCGATTGGCTTTCATCAAGATGTGTTGTTGTTAGCTAATTTAATTAATCGACCAAATGCAGTGGCCATTCGAGAAGGGTTAGCGATGTTTTTTAATAAGAAATGGTTTGGTGTTCATAATTTTGAGTGGGTTCTTTATTGGTTAGAGAATGACCAGTATGTTTCATTACAACGTTTGATGAAAGACGAGTATTTTTATGATTATCCCCCTTATTTAACGTATCCTGTCGTCGGTGCTTTTACGCAATATCTCATTATGACATACGGAATGGATAAATATTTATCATTTTATCGATTAAATGAATCAACGGTTAATAAACGATTTAAGGAAATGTACGGGGAGGGAATTAAGACGATTGAAAAAGAGTTTTTAGATTATGTGAGATTATTTAAATTGGATTATGCGATGAAAGAGCGGATTATCGAATTAATCAGTGAAATGTAAGATGTCATCTCTTAAGAGGAAGAGATGACATCTTTTATGTTTTGATTGACAGTAGATAAAAAATGAATTACAATGACTATAATATTGATTTTATACAATTAAATTTCATAAAATCATATGAGGTGAAATGATGAACAAATATGAAGCATTAAAATTAGAGAATCAGTTGTGCTTTGCTTTATATGCGACATCTCGTGAAGTCATTAAGTTATATAAACCATTTTTAGATGCGTTTGGCTTAACGTATACGCAATATATTACATTGCTTGTTTTATGGGAAAAGGAAGCTATCTCATTTAAGGATTTAGGACAGGCTTTGCATTTAGATTCAGGTACGTTAACGCCGCTCATTAAAAAATTAGAAGCGATGAAATTAGTCATCAAATATCGTGATCCACAAGATGACCGTGTCGTGATTGTGGAATTAACCGAAGATGGGCGTGTGTTAAAAGATGAAATGGTAGATATTCCAAATCAATTATTCTGTCGTGTTGGTGGCGAGGTAGAAGAGTACGCTAGCTTGAAATCATCACTGGAATCTTTATTAAAGAAATTGAGTTAAATCACGGATTTAACTTTAATTTTTTCTAAATTAATTGTATAAAATTAAATTTGATAAAATTAGAAAGAAGGAATGAAAATGAATTTTTATCATTTAGAAGCGAAGAAAATGAATGGACAAATGGTTCGAATGGATGAATATCAAGGAAAAGTGGTATTGATTGTCAATACAGCGAGTAAGTGTGGATTAACACCTCAATTTAAAGAATTAGAAGCTCTTTATCAAGATTATAAACCTCAAGGGTTTGAAGTACTTGGCTTTCCATGTAATCAATTTGCAAAACAAGATTCAGGAAGTAATAAAGAGATTCATGAGTTTTGCCAACTGAATTATGGCGTGAGTTTTACAATGTTTGAAAAAATAGAAGTGAATGGGGAAGGAGCACATCCACTTTATCGATTTTTAAAAAAGGAAGCAAAAGGACTGTTTAGCTCAGAGATTAAGTGGAATTTTACGAAGTTTTTAATTGATCAAAATGGTCGTGTCATTAGACGATATGCCCCAACGGTAAAACCTTCAAAGATTGAAGCAGATATTCAAAAATTATTAAAGTAAGGAAAAATTAGATGAAGCGTCAAATGGTTTATAGGCTAAATTTTTTCAACAGGATTTGAAACGGTAACAGGGGATACTAAATGGTTACTAGTGGATCGTGTAGGAAATGTTGTGGTGCGTTTTACACCGATAATGAAACGAGAATAATTAGAAGATGCCATTAAAGAATTAATTTAATGAGTCGTAATAAGTAAGATTAAAAAAGATTGAGTTTTCTAAAGACTCAATCTTTTTTATGACGATTATTTAAAACAAAAGACTGGTTCTACAAATGGTGGCTTAGGTATAGCATTTAATAAAGAAGGAGTTGATTTAAATGTTACAAACAGAGCGATTAATCATTAGGAGATTTACGAAAGAAGATTGGCAGGATTTGTATGAATACTTGCGTGATGAGGAAGTTGTTCAATTTGAGCCTTATGAGGTTTATACTGAAGAGCAAGCCAAACAAGAGACGCTCAAACGAGTAAATGACGATTGTTTTTTTGCAGTTTGTTTGAAAGCAGATGGAACAGTCATTGGGAATTTAACGTTAATTGAAGGAGCATTTCAAACATGGGAAGTAGGGTTTGTTTTTAATCGTCAGTATCAACGTAAAGGTTACGCAACAGAAAGTGTCAAAGCGTTAATGAATTATGCTTTTACTCATTTAGGTGCTAGACGAATTGTTGCGATGTGTAGTCCATTAAATGAACCATCTTGGAAGTTGTTAGAACGAATTGGGATGCGTTATGAGGGGACATTGTTACAAAATGTGTACTTTAAGAAGGATGAAGAAGGAAAGCCGATTTGGTTAGATACCTACGAGTATGCCATCTTAAAATCTGAATGGATAAAACAGGGATAACCTGTTTTTTTTATGGGGTTGTTTCGTTTAAAATAGAAATAATAAAACATTGTTACGTTAAAGTATTCACAACGAAACAATGTTGTGCTATATTAATAGTATGATGAAACAAACCCTATTCAAAGGATGATTAAAATGGACCATAAAAAACAAAATTTAAATATAAGTTCAAAGCTTCATTTAGTAGGTGGAGATTATAAGAAAGTTCATATTTCTGGTAGTGGCACGTTTAGTGGGGATTTAAACTGCGATACTTTTCAAACGAGCGGCAAAGCAAACCTAGAAGGAAATTTGCTAACCAATCAGTTTTATAGTAGTGGGAAGGTATTATCAACTGGAGCTCTAAGTTGCCAAGAAGAAATTAAAGTGAGTGGAAAAGCTTGTTTTGAGAAATCTGTTACGGCAAAAGAAATCATTGTATCGGGAATATTGGAATCATTTGAACAGATAAGCGGTGAGAAAGTAAAAGTGTCGGGACGTGTGCGTGCTAAGTCGATGAAAGCTGATGAGGTTTTTATCTCAGGTTCAATGAATGTTCAAGAGTTACTTCAAGCACAAGAGTTAACAGTAAGTGGTTGGTTGAACGTATCAGGAGGGATCGAAGTGGAACAGATTAAAGTAGCCGGCCATGTCAGTTGTGAAGGATTACTAAGTGGTGAGAGCGTTAGGCTTGAGGCAATGAGTGGTTCAACATTTAAAGAAATTGGGGCAACAGAAGTTGAAATCATGCGTTCATCGATGGAGAGTGGCATGACCCAGATGGTTGGGTCACTTTTAAATACGCTGATGGGAGGATTATCGCCACTTAAAAAAGTAAGTGGAGAGTTAATTGAGGCGGATACAATCAGCGTAGAATATGCAAAAATTTCAAAAATTAGTGGGCATGATATCATCATTGGACCTAATTGTGTGATTGATGAGATTGAGTATAGTGGCAGTTTGAGTATTGATGAATCGTCAGTTGTTCATCATCAAGTAATGGTATAGGAGGTAAAAAATGATGAGAAGTTTAAAAATGAATGGTGCAGGAAGTAGTGGCGGTGGTGTTTTTAAAGAGGTTATGTTAGAAGGTGCTCATAAAATTACAGGAGATATCGACTGTGAGAATTTTCATACGGCAGGAACGTGCAAGGCTTTAGGTCACATTTCTTGTTTAACGTTTAACGGAGCAGGAGCTATGACGCTTCAGGGCATTAAGACAAAAGAGATGTCGGTAGTGGGATCTTGTACCTGTCATGGAACAGTTGATGGTGAAGTGTTACAGGTGGAAGGGTATTTAAGTGCAGATGAAGAAATAAATGCTGAAGACATTCGAATCGAAGGAAAGTTTAAAGTATTAGGTGTGATGAATGCAGAAAAGGTAACCTTGTTATTGCATGAACCATCAAGTGTAATGGAAATTGGAGCCGGAAAGATTGAGGTTAGAAAATTAACGAAAAAATCTAAATCATGGAATATCTTTACGATGTTTAAAATAAAGAAAGTGGCGTTAGAGGCAAATCTGATGGAGGCTGATGAGATTTATTTAGAGTATGGTCATGTTAAAAAGGTATGTGGCGATCAGGTGGTGATTGGACCTCATTGTATGATTGAGGAAGTGGAGTACCGAGGAGAGATTGATATCCATCCGACTTCGAAAGTTAAGCGTCAAAAACAAATTTAAGGAGGTTTGAAAGATGGCGGAGCATTTAAAGATATATGGTGATGCAACCGTTGGTGGAGGAACCTTTGATAAGGTTCGTATTTATGGTGATGGATTGATTACAACAGATCTTATAGCTAACAGTATTAAAGTTTATGGTGATGCGACGTTTGAGGGACGTGTTGAGGCCAATTTGATTAAGGTCATGGGGGATTGTGAGTTTAAAGGGCATGTGACGTGTCAGACGGTTGCAATTTATGGTGATACGACGTTTGAAGGAAGTGTTGCAATTAAGTTGTTAAAGATTCGTGGGATGGCGACACTTAATGAATCAAGTGTGATTGAAAGTATTCAAAGTATGGGAGCTTGCGTGGTCAATGGGACATTAAAAGGTGAACGTTTGACGAGCTATGGATCACTTGATGGGGATGGAACGATAAAGGTTCATACCTTAATGTCACAAGGTGAGATTCGAACACGAGGTGAACTTGAGGGTGAGTATTTAAATATTTATGGTGCGATTCATAATGCGAAGTTAATTAATGGTGAAGAAATTCATATTGTGTTAAATGAACATTGTCGCTGTGAAAGTATTGGGGCAACGAAGTTAACGGTGAGTCCGTCTAAGAAAAAACGAGTTCGTAAGACGTTGACGGTGAATCAAATTGAAGGTGATGAGATAAATCTGACGTATACGAAAGCGAAAAAGGTTCACGGTGATAAGGTGATGATTGGAGCGGAGTGTACGGTTGATTATGTGGAGTATTCAACTGATTTAACAACACATCCTACAGCAAAGATTAAACAACAAGATAGAAATTAGGTGATGAGTATGGAAGAATCTTTAATCTCTAAAAAAGAATTATTGCAGTTAACGAATATTTCATATGGACAACTGTACAGATGGAAGCGTAAAAACTTAATTCCTGAAGAATGGTTTATTAAGAAGTCTGTTTCAACCGGACAAGAAACATTTTTCCCAAGAAAAGAAATTCTTGAGCGAATTGAACGGATTCTTGAACTTAAGGATACAGTGTCGTTAGATGAGTTGTCAGAAATTTTCTCACCCCATGTAGCGGAACCAACATTTGATAGTTCGGAGTTAATAAATAAGAAGATTGTGTCACAGCAGGCAATGCAGTTGTATCAAAGTATGACAGGGGCTTCAGCTAATTTATCAGATTTAAAAGAGGTGTTGATGTTAAAAATTTTACAAGATTATGTGGCATCAGGGGTTATTACATTTGATGAAGGAAAAATGATTCAAGCTTTTTTAAATCAGCATTTTATGAAGTTAACACAGGAAAAATCAAGTCTTTTTTTGATGCGGCATTTAGGCCTGCCGTTTGTTATTGGTGCGATTGATAAGGAGATGTTGCTGATTGATGAGCAGGATCGAATTGTGTTAGAAATTGCAGTGGCGAAGGAACTAAGTCAGATTAAGTTAGCGAGTTTGCAATAAATTTTAAAATATCGGGGGGGACTGTTTATGAGACAGTACATGTTTAAACACAAATTTTTACTGGTTACAACAGTTTTAGTTCGTTGTATTGGGGCAGCGATGCAAGGCTATATTGCGCTTTTAATTCAACAATTGATTGATTATGTAGTGGGCGGGGACATGAATGGTTTTGTGAAGGCTATTCTCTTCGCGGCGGTTTATTTTTCACTGATGGGACTGGTTGACTATTTAACAAGTGCGACTCAGGCGATTTATTTGAAAAAAACGTTGATTGCGCTAAAACGTGATGTGTTTAAAGGGATTTTAGCAAAAGACTATGAAGATTTTAATAAGAGTAATACGGCTGATTATTTATCAAATTTGACGAATGATATGAATTTGATTGAGGCCAATTACATTACACCGTTTTTAATGATGATTGGAGATGTGGTGATTTTTGTAGGGACCACGGCTGTTTTACTCTGGATTAATCCCTGGGTGACACTTGCGATGTTTTTGATGGCCGCTTTATTAATGATTGTGCCATCGCTTTTTGGGAAGGTGCTTGAGAAAAGACAAAATAAAGTATCGGATAAGCAAGGGATGTTTACCTCAAAGATTAAAGATATTTTTCAAGGCTATGAAGTCGTGAAGTCTTATCGAATGATTCCATCCGTCACCCATGAATTTAACGTTGTGAATGATGAGTTAGAGGATGCAAAATTTAAGAGTACACATCTAAAAGGGGTGGCTCAAGCTGTTTCGATGATTTTTGCCATTGGTACACAAATTGCTGGAATGGCGATTGCGGGATACTTTGTCCTTCTTGGGCAAATGACAGTCGGAAATTTATTTGCGGTCGTTCAACTGGGGAATGGAATTCAAGGTCCGATTATGTGGATTATGCAGAAAGTGACTCAAATTAAAGGAATGAGCGGTGTGAATGAAAAAATCATGGCGCTGATTGAGGTAGGAAAACGTGAATCTAACGAAGTAGCATTATCAGAATTTAAGGAATCAATTAGATTAGAGAATGTGCATTTTGCTTATGAAGAAACACCGGTTTTAAATGGTATTTCTTATACGTTTTCAAAAAATAAAAAGTATGCGATTGTCGGTGAAAGTGGTTGTGGGAAATCGACGCTGATTAAATTAATGATGGGATATTACCGTGATTATGAAGGTCAGATTTTGGTGGATGGTCAAGATGTTAAGAATCCAATCCCATTATCGATGACAGAACTCGCTTCTATGATTCATCAAAATATTTATTTATTTGATAAAACGATTGCAGATAATATTTTCTTAGATCAAACCTTTGCAGATATTCAAATAAAACGTGCTTTAACTCAAAGTGGTGTAACAAAATTTATCAAGCTGTTACCTGAGGCTTTAAAAACTGCTGTTGGTGAAAATGGGAAGAATTTATCAGGAGGGCAAAAGCAACGTGTGGCGATTGCGCGCGCCTTAATTCAGGAGATGCCTATTTTAATGTTGGATGAGGGAACCTCAGCACTTGATTTACAGACGGCGTATGATATTGAAAAGACGTTGCTTGCAATCGATGAGTTAACAGTCATTACCATTACTCATAAGTTAAGTGAGGAAATTTTATCAGATTATGATGAAATCATCGTGATGGATCAAGGTCAGATTGTTGAATCTGGAAGTTTTAATCATTTATTAACTCAAAAAGGTGCATTTTATCAGTTATATACACTTAAAAAAGACGACGATTTTTCTGTTGCTAGTTAAGATTAAAGTCGACCTTCTAGGTCGGCTTTAAAAATAATTTTTCTATATGGTAATAAATGGTTTTTGAGGGGCGGGGAGTTAAGGGAAAATAAAAAAAGCTATTGATTATATTCAATAGCTTCAGTTTAAAACAAATTTAGTAACGTCGACATCCTCGTTTAGTAATGAAATCACCTGTTTCTAATTGGTAGAAATCTTCTGACTCTCCAATGACACGACGTAAATCACCTGGACGGAGGACGGTTGTCGCATGAGCATCAGGAGATGCTTCGGTTAAAACTGGGATATTACTGATGACTTTAACAACAAATGGGTCTTCTAATGTGATGACTTCATTCGTTGCTGCAACTAACACCTCACAAAATTCTTTACTAATCCACCCCGGTTTAATTCGATACATGTCATTGACAACGGACGAAACAGAATAGACTTGCCCAACCTTTGCACAAACCATCATTTTTGAGGTGTTTGAAGGATCTTTGTGAATGGTGGCATGATCTAAAACAGCAATTAAAAACTTGTCATTTGGAACATAATACGTGTTTTCGTTATATTTCACATTAGCCATCTTTATCAATCTCCCTTTAGGTGAATATCATCTTTCTCTATCAGTATATGTTTGAATTTTTTATATTTTCCCATGATTCGTCTAATTTTCGAAAGAAATGAATAAGTTTGTTAAGGGATGATGCGTAATTAGGCTTTAGATCATAAGTGGTAGGGGGAGAGAATGGATTTTATGAAGTATCAGGTGATAGATGAGGCGTAAAAGACGTTTAATAGTCCTCGAACTTTAGAGAAATTTTTAAACAAGAAGGTTTGTTTATCGAAAGAATATGAAGTTTTAGGGGCTATTTTGTTAACGATGGATAGAAAAATGAGGATTTAACTAGGGGAGGCATTAATCATGAATGAGAAATCATCAAAGGATGTTAATCGAAGGGATTTAAATCATTTAAAGTATTTGATTTCACACGCTTGGAAATGGGATAAGTTATTATTTGTTTATTATGGTTTATTTACATTATTAACAGCCGTGCAACCCTTTATCAGTTTGTTTTCGATTAAGTGGCTGATTGATGAGTTGACGACAGAAATGAATGTGATAGTGTTAGCTTGTATTTTAGGATTCTTTTTGCTCGGTGGGGTAATGGTTAATGCCCTTGTTACATTCATTAAAAATTTATATATGCCCCGTCTCATTTTACTGCGTTTTAAGTTTATAAATCAGATGCAACGTAAAGCTATGAAGATGGATTTTAGATATACAGAAGATCCCAAAACATTGGATGATTTAGAAAATGCCGGGCAAGCTGTTTCTTCAAATCATGTGGGAATTGAAGGGGTTTTTCATAAGTTGTTTGAGGTATCGGGGAGTTTAGTGTCGTTACTGACATATATGAGTTTATTATTTATGCTCAGTCCATGGGTTCTTTTATACTTATTTTTGAATATGCTGTTTGTTTACTATTTAACATCTAGAGCGAAAAAATATGAATTCTCTAAAAAAGATGAAAATGCAGCGTTAAATCGCCGGTCGAGCTATTTGTATAATACGATGTCAGATTTTAAATTTGGAAAAGAGATTCGCATTTATCAATTAGGGATTTGGCTTTGTGAAAAATTTAGAGGGATAAAAGGAGAACACTTACAGTTAACGAAAAAAATTCAAAAGCGTTATTTGGGCGTGAGTTTAGTGGATGCAATCTTGATTTTAATTCGAGAAGGAATTGTGTACGCCTATTTAATTTATTGTGTCTTAGCAAAGGGATTAAGCCTTGGAAGTTTCTCCATGTATTTTACGAGTATTAGTCATTTCACGACGACCTTGCAAAGCGTAATGGAAGATTTAGCTCATCTTCGTTTGCAATTATTGTATGTCAATCATTTTAGAACTTTTTTAGAGATTCAAGATGAGCTACCATTAGAAGAACCAACCCCTATTCCGTTGCTTAAACCGTATACGATTGAGTTTAAAAAGGTGAGTTTTAAATATCCAAACAGTGAACGTTATATCTTTAAAGATTTATCGTTTAAAATTAAGGCAGGAGAACGCTTGGCCATTGTTGGCATAAACGGAGCAGGAAAAACAACGTTGGTTAAATTAATAACTCGTTTATATGAACCAACAGATGGTGAAATATTATTAGACGGGATTAATGTTAAAAATTTGGACCGCGCCAAGTATTTCGACTTATTCTCAGTCGTGTTTCAAGATATTAAAGTGTTGGCGTTTACGGTTGGTGAAAATGTAGCGATTCAAAATCGTGATGTCCTTGACCGTGCAAGAGTGATGGAATGTTTAGAGCAGGCAGGGATTAAAGATAAAATTGCATCCTTAAAGCATGGCATTGAGACGCCGATGTTAAAAGGTTTTGAAGAAGAGGGAATTGAGTTATCGGGAGGTCAAAATCAAAAATTAGCATTAGCGCGGGCACTCTATAAAAATGGAGACATTGTCATTTTAGATGAACCCACTTCAGCGCTTGATCCGTTAGCAGAGTATGAAATTTATCAAAACTTTGATGCCTTGATTGGAGATAAGACTGCCATTTATATTTCTCACCGATTATCAAGTACACGTTTTTGTGATACGATTGCTTTTTTTGAAAATGGGGAGATTTTAGAGTATGGTACTCATGAGGAACTGTTAGCGAAAAAGGGGCGTTATGCGGAAATGTTTAATATTCAAGCACAGTATTATCAGTTAGAGTCAGTAGAGGAGATGGCAGCATGCGCAAATTAATAGAACCCTTGATGAAAGATTTGAACGTGATTTTCTTTTTATTTCGATTGGCCTATCAGATTTCAAAGACCTATCTTCCCATTGTCATCACCTCATCTATTGTGACGGCCTTGATGCCATTTTTGAATTTGGTGATGATGAAGCTAGTCATTGATGAGTTGACCGGTTCTAGAAGGATTGAGGTTTTTATCTGGTTGGTTGGAATCGTGGTGCTTGGAAATTTGGTGTTAAATGTGACATCGCGTTGTTTGAAAACGAAGGTGGAGATTAAAAATGAGGAGTTGTTAAATGGATTTGACGCGATGGTGGGTGAAAAAATCATGAGCCTTGATTTTCAAATGATTGAGGATCCAAAGATTCTAGATTTGAAAGAGCGTGCGTTATTTCCGATTCATAATCAGGGGGCAATGTATCGGGTCATGGAATATTCGATGACGTTATTTTCAACCATCTTAACGATGATTGGATTGATTGCCATGATTTCGATGTTAAATCCGTTGATGATTCTATTTTTGTTTTTAATGGCAATTTTATCAGCGTTCATTAATAAGAAGGCACAACAAGTGATGTTTAAATTTTATCAACTCTTGATTCCAGTTAATCGTAAGTTTAGTTATTTTGGAAACTTAACGAGCGATTTTAGTTATGGAAAAGAGATTCGTTTATATAAAATGGACGATTTAATCATGGATCGTATTGAGGATTATAATCACACGACGTTAACGGTCTTTACTGATTTATATGAAGTGCTTGGGAGATATGCAGCTTATAGTGAAGTGATGATGCAGATTCAGATAGTGTTCGTGTATCTTTATATGGTATATAAAGTCATTGTTAAATCGATTGGACTGGGTGATTTTACGATGTATGCCTCAGCTGCAACACAGTTTGGTCAGTGTTTATCACAAATTTTAAATACCTACATGGAGCTATCTCAAATGTGTCGATACATGGAATCGTATATAGAATTTGATGCATTAAAACCAAGTGTTTTAAGTGGGAAAGAGACAGATGTACCGATGGATAATCTGACACTTGAGTTTAAAAATGTGTCATTTAAATATCCAAAAAGTGAAGTTAATGTGCTAAATAACGTTAATGTGACGATTCTGCCAGGTGAGAAATTATCCATTGTTGGACTCAATGGTGCGGGGAAAACAACCTTTATTAAATTATTAACGCGTTTGTATGAACCAACAGAAGGAGCCATTTATTTAAATGGGGTTAATATTTTAGAGTATGATTTAAAAGAGTATTTAGCTTTAATGTCTGTCGTTTTCCAAGATTTTAAATTGTTCGCTTTCTCGGTTAAAGATAACATTGTGTTTAATCAAGTGGAGAAAGATGAAACGATTATTGAAGTATTAAGAGAAGCGGGATTTGAAAATATAAATGTGGATTTAATGATAGGAATTCCAAACCAAACGTTAGAAGAAGTAAAAGACTCAATAGAAGAAAT
>NZ_CALIOS010000023.1:0-41749 GCF_938044715.1 uncultured Turicibacter sp. | reverse complement strand
TTTCATGTTATCAATTGCAGCTTGTGCTCCAGGTACTACTAATTTATTTGTTTGATTTGGCATGTCATTCACCTCCTGACAATCTTAATATGTGTCGTTTCGACAAATTAATACATTCATTTACGTTTTTTTTATAAAAAAAACTACCGATTATTAAGTCGGCAGTTTAAATTGATTATCTTATATCTGAAACTGATATAGCTGAATTAACCACATTAGATGGAATTTCAATTTTATTTCCTTTATTTCCGTCACTAATTTTAACTTTCAAATCAAAATACATAGTTGCTAATCGATCTTCACTGATTGTTGCAAAAAAAGAAGAATATGCTGTTTGAAGTTGCTTAATGATTTCTTGAATTCCATCTTTATAAGATAGCTCATACTCTAAAACTCGTTCTGTTTCTTTATCGATTGTAAAAATATAATTTACCTTTGGTGCTAATTGATAAATAGCGTTAATATCAATATCAGGTGATACATTTAATAATTCCCCAATTAGAATTTGAATCATTTGATCAGCCTTAAAAAAATCAACATAAACTGAAATAACTTGTTGTTCATTATTATCTTCTAATATCACAAAATCATTTGCATTTTCATTTTTCACTGTTTCTTTATAAATTTGATTTAAATAATCAAGATTATTAAAATCAACAAAATATTGATAATATTTATCTGAAGTTGGATCTATTTCTTTAAACCATTGCCCTCTATTTAAATTCATATATAAAATTTTATTCTGGGCCGACCATTGTGCATATTGCTCTAATTCAACCGTCATTGGTGAAACCCCATAGCCATTCATTCTAATCAAATAATTAAGATGCGACACCGTTGAATCAGATTGTGAAACATCTCCTTCACTGCTTAATTCCATTTGATATCCTAATATATCGTAATTAACATTCAAACTAACATGATACGTTTCCAGATTCTTAGTATTATTAATAACAGCTGCTAAGAATTGAGCCTGTCGATAGTTTTCATACCATCCCGTTTTCGTAATGAAGTATCCAACGGGGGTTAATAAAAGAATGAAAATGATAATACCCATAATTATTTTTTTATTCATTATTATTCTCCCTTTTTAATTGTTAATATTTCTATTTTATCATATTATTACCAATAACGGACGATTGTCATGTAAATGTTAGAGCTTAAATGATTGTATTTTTATTTTTTATTCGATATAATGACATCCGAGTATGCTAAAAAGGTTGGTGAGCCCGTATGAAAAAAGTACTAGGATGCATTCGTAAAGCAGATCAAGACTTTTCATTAATACAAGAAGGTGACAGAGTCGCTGTCGGTGTTAGTGGTGGAAAAGATAGTATGGCATTATTATATGCTCTTCATTTATATCAAAAATTTGCTCCTGTGAAGTTTGAATTAGTAGGAATTACATTAAAGCTTGGATTTCCAGGAATGGATTTCAATCCTGTTGTCGAATTCTGTAAAGAACACGGTATTGAATATCATTTAGTAGATACACAAGTTTATGAGATATTACAATTAAATGCAGACGAAAATGGAAAAATTCCATGTTCTTTATGTTCTAAGTTCAAGAAAGCTATTTTAATTAAGAAAGGTGTTGAACTTGGATGTAATAAGATTTCAATGGCGCATCATGCTGATGATGCAGTTGAAACATTAGTGATGAATACGATGTATAATGGATACATGGCAACATTTAAGCCAAAAATGTATTTAGATCGTACTGATGTTACTTTTATTCGTCCATTAGTTTATTGTTATGAGGATGATATTATTTCTGCGGCAAATCGTCATGTTCCGATTGTGCCGAGTACTTGTCCTATGGATAAGCATACGAAGCGCGAGGATGTTAAACAGTTGTTAAAGAAATTGTATCGTGATTATCCAATGGCAAAACAAAATATGTTAAATGCTTTATCAAATGGAGATCGTGTTTCATTATTTGATGACATTTCTGATAAAGAAGCTTAAAAGTGCAGTGAATATCACTGCACTTTTTTTATAGCTCATTGATTTTTATTTTATTCATTCCCTGACGAGTATAAATGATAAACTTATGTTCTTCATAAAATAAATAATCAATTTCATTTAGATTGGTTACTTCATGTTTACGCAATGTATCTTTTAACCATTGTTTTGATTGTCCAAAACTTTGAAGGGCTTTTTCTTTAATTGAGCCTGATACAATAAGGGGAAGAGGGAAAACTTTTGTTGGTAATTTTTTTTCAAACACAATGAGTTTACCATTCTTTTCAATAATGGCATACTGAACATCTTCTGGATTAACTACACCTTGAGTGCGAAGTAGCATGATAAAGTCATCTAAATCAATGCGTATTTTCCCAAGCTCAGAGTAATCGATTCTACCGTTTTTTATAATAAGTGAGGGTTCTCCATCTACAATGTCACGTACCTTTGTTTTATGTAACTGAATTTTTGACATTAGAACTTGGAGTGTTACAATCATGACAACGCCGCCAAAGGAATCAACCCAAAAAGATTCTTCAACGATACCCGAAGCTGCTATATTAGCAATTAAGATATTAATAACAACATCGACCGCACCTAGTTGGTTTAGTTCTCTTTTACCCATTATTTTATAGCAAACTAAGATGACAACATAAAAAAATGCTGCTAACAATATTGAAGCTAAAACTTCCATCATCTAAAACAACCTCATTCTATACTTTTTCTTATAATTATTATTTTGGCATTAAATTCTTTATAATATACAAAAAAACAGCATAAAAATCATGCTGTTTTTTTGTATATTATTCTACTCCTCGATGGTAGTGTCCTTTTGTATAATCTTGTGTTTGTTTATACTGTTCTAGCCAGTCAACATCAATATTCTTTGTTTGTAAGGCTGTTTGATAAGCAGTAATCGCCTGATGCATTTCTGCTTCTGTTTCATTTGTGAATTCTAAACGGAATTTAGAGACTCCCATTTTTTGAAGCTCTTGTAAGAATTCGATGAGGATTAAGTGCTGTGAATTAAAAATTTCTGTGATACAGTTTCCTGTGCGAAGCAGTGGAAGAATTTTGTTTTTGCGATCGCGTAGCCCAAATGGTGTGGTTAGACATAAGCGACAGAATTCTTGGTTTGGCTGGTTTAAAAGCTTCACAGGACAATGTTTAGTAATCATCATCGGAATTCGTGCAAAGACTATTGCTTCTACTGGTAAAGAGGCGTATTTTAACAGTGTACGTATTTGTTTTTGGTTGATTTCATAAGATAAAGTCGTTTGAGTGATTCCCAATTGTTTTAAAGCTTCGATACTTTGCACATTATTATTATTGAAAGCAAAATCACTCATTAGGTTGTATCCTGAATCCTTTAGTGCCTCTAGCATTCCGTATTCACCTAACATAACGGTTTGTAATGGTAATGATTCCAGAATCTCAACTGTTTCTTTAATTTCTTCATCGTTAATGATGCGTGGAAGTTGCGGAATGATGGTTTTATTGTATTGTTGTGCTAATTCCACTGCCTTTTTTAATGTTTTAATTTCTTTATAATAAATGGTTTCGATGTCTTGGCGTTCAAGGATTGTTTTTAACTGTTTTAGGTTTCTTACACTAACGCTAAGTGTTGTCGTTTCTGAATGTTTTGCAGGTTGTGGATTCGTGAGAGTGACGTGTGTTTTTTCACGTGTTTCAAAGTGGCGACTACGTTTTAATTCTAGTTGCCCAAGCACCTCGCGACGGATTTTATTAATCACAGAAATCGGCATGGTCACAGATTCATCCATATTCACGCTCAAGTAACCAAACTTAAATGGCGTGCTACCTGTTTTTTCAAGCTGTTGTTTGAGTCGTTCTTTTGAAAGCGGGGTGTTACTTGCAGCTTCGAAAAGTTCTTCCGTTTCAACGGTTACCATGTTTGAAGCGTCATCCCAAACCATGATACGCAGTGGTTCTCCAAGTTTAGCACTAACTTCTCCATAGATGTCGATTTTAGGAACTGTTTTCTCAGTGACTTCCACACGTTTTGCTAGGGAAACGGATGTCGTTTTGTAGACTGGCATGCCTTTAGTTACAGGGAATGGGCAGTCTAAATCAACGAGACCTGGATTGGCAAGTTTGACGTCTTGGCCTTTAACAAACATTTTTTGTACTTGAAGTCCTTGATCTTTTTGTCCGACGAATCGTAGTCCATCTCCTACTTCTAAGGCTGACGTGAGTTTGAGGGTTACGCGTTTTCCTTTGACGTTTGCCACTTCTCCAATTTTGATTCCTTTATGGTTTGGACGGTCAGCACTCATCCAGTTGAGACCTTTTTCACCAAACAGGAATCCTTTTGTGAATCCGCGACTGAAGATTTGGTCCATGTCGGCATGGGTTTGTTTTGATAGTTTGACTTTTTTGTTTTCTAGGTATTGGTCAATCGCCTCTCGGTAGGCTTTGACAACTGTTGCAACATATTCTGGCTTTTTGAGGCGACCTTCAATTTTAAATGAGGTTACTCCCGCTTCAATTAGTTCTCCAATATGGTCAACTGTTTTTAAATCGCGTGGGCTTAAGATGAAGTCTCCAACGTTTGAATCCAGTGTTTCACCACTTTTAAGGTCTACTAGTTCGTATGGCAGACGACATGTTTGGGCACAGGCACCACGATTTCCACTGCGTGCTCCTATCATACTACTCATTAAACATTGTCCTGAGTAACAAACACAAAGGGCACCGTGTACGAAGACTTCTAAATCGATATCAACGGCTTGTTTCATCGCTTTGATTTCTTCTAGTGTATTTTCACGGGCAACGACAACTCGGTCTGCTCCGAATGATTTTGCAAATTCTACTCCTTTTGTATTATGAAGTGTCATTTGGGTACTGAAGTGTAATTCGAAGTCTGGATATAGTTCTTTGACTAGATGAGCGACTCCGATATCTTGAACGATGATCGCATCAACGTCGTTTAGGTATAAAAAGTGAATATATTCTTGTAAGGCTTCGAGTTCTGCATCAAAAATTGTCGTATTCACAGTAACGTAAACTTTGACACCATGTAGGTGACTGTATTTGATTGTTTCAATTAGTTCTTCGTTTGAAAAGGCTGCTTCTTTCCTCGCGCCAAATGCAGATCCTCCCACATAGATGGCATCTGCACCATTTGAAACGGCGGCTAGTAATCCTTCGCGGTGACCCACTGGTGCTAATAATTCAATTGTAGACATATGATCCGCTCCATTTTTCAACTTTTATTTTCATTCATTGTAACATAATTCAGTTTTAGTTACCAATGACCTGTTAATAGATTTTTAGTTAAAGTTAGGATCTACTTATATAAATTTTGTAAAAATTAATATACTATTAATTGTATTCTACTGTCGTCTATTATAAAATTATGTAGTTATTCTGAGACTACTTATATAAACTATAGAAACTAGGTGAAGAAAATGGGTAAGGCAAAAGATGCTCGTGCTAAGAAGTACGGTTGTTTAAAAAGCTTTCTTATAATGGTATTAGTATTATTAATTTTAGCTGGGGCCGGTTATGTCGGGGCACATTTTATGTTATCGAAGCTTGATCGTCAACAACTAAATGACTTAACAATTTCTGAAGAGGTTTTAAGTAACAAAAAAGGTTCTGGGGTAACTAATATCGCATTATTTGGAGTGGATTCACGCGAGGATGCTTATGAAAATACGCGTTCGGATGCGATGATGGTTTTATCCTTTAATAACAAAACAAATAAAGCTTATATTACATCATTAGTTCGCGATACTTATGCTTATATTAATGAACAACATGGTTTTGAAAAATTAACACATGCTTATGCTTATGGTGGGGCAACTCTTGCTGTTCAGGCGATTAATCAAAACTTTGACCTAGATATTCAAAAGTATGTGACGGTTAACTTTAATGCCGTTGAGCATATTATCAATAAATTAGGCGGGATTGAGGTTGATATCCAAGATTATGAGTTGACTGAATTAAATCGTGTCATTGCAGAAATGAATGTTGAAGTTAGTGGTGAGCCAGCAGACTTAATTGATGGAACTGGAGTGCAGACATTAAATGGTCGTCAAGCTGTTGCGTATATGCGTATCCGTAAGGTGGGTAACGGAGATTATGAACGTATGGAGCGTCAACGACATGTCATTACGTTAACGATGCAAAAGTTAATGAGTTATAATAAAGTTAAACTACTCGGTTTAGTGGATGATTTCTTACCATATATTCAAACAAATTTAACAACAAATGAGATTATTTCTCTTGGAACTCAATTCTTAATGAGTGGCGTTACAGATGTTGAACAATTACAACTTCCAAGTACGGAGTTAAGTTATGGTGGAATTTTAAATGATGGTCTTTATTATTTAGTTCCTCGTACATTAAGCGACAATGTTATTGAATGGCATGATATTGTCTATGAAATGTCTGACTATCAACCATCTAGTACGGTTGCAACTTATAATCAGAAAATTATTAATAATACGGGTATCAAATAAAAGTGGCGGTCTCTTATGAGATCGCTTTTTTTGTCGAATCTTTTGAATATACGCTGGAAGATAATCATACTATAATATCTTTAAGCCAAATGATGAAGGAGGAATTTCTATGTATTTTCTTCTGGCGATTTCAATGGTTGCAATCCCTCTCCTACTCGTTCAATGGGCATATATGAAATGGGTCGGCGTGACGAAGGAAGCGACTCATCACAAGTCAAGTGATTATGTAGATGAAGCGTTCAAGATGAATTTCATTCAAGGTAAAGTAAATAAGTAAAAGAGACTACTCAAGCGAGATAGTCTCTTTTATTGTTAAATGATGTATTTGATTTCGTAAGGAATTTCTAGATGGCTAAGTCCGAATTCGAAGAGTTCTTTGATTTCAGCCATGGTTTCTTTTGAATAGACGTATTTTCCATATCCAAATTGTCCGTATTTATAGGTTCTTTTTTCATCATCCATTGGTAGTTTCGTTTCTTCAAAAATTTGCATGATGTGGTTTTTGGCTGTTGGGGTGTAGCGATGGGAGATGATTTCAAAAGTGATGGGGGTTTTTAGTTCTTCTTTTGGGAGATAGTCTTTTAGCATCTTGATGAGCATTAAGTAGTCTTCTTTCCAGTGCGGATAGATAAAAACGGGTGCGATTAAGAAACCGACTGGATATCCGGCTTTAATGGCTTTTCTAGCAGCTTCAATTCTTTGTTTTGCACGCGGTGTAGAGTGTTCAAAGCTTTCGATTACCGTATCCGTGTTAATTGAGAATCTCATTTCGGTGTGGCCATTATGTTTTAGGAAGAGCAAGTTATCGATGTCGGTAAATTTGGTGACGAATCGGAATCTGGCATTTGGTTCTTTGGCAAAGAATTCGATGGCTCTTTCTAAAGCATGGGTATAAGGTTCGACTGGAACAGGGTCTGAGGTTGCAGATCCTTCAAAAATAGTTGGGTTAAACTTCCCAGTTTGGATATAGCGTTTAGCTTTTTTGAGAATATCTTCTTCATTGACATAAATACGAGTAAATGGCTTATCTTTTAGATTAGTATTTAAATAGCAGTACTCACATTTTCCAATGCATCCGGTAACGAGTGGAAGTTGATAGTGAGCAGATGGTTTACATGATTGGAATTCGAGTGTTCGTCTGACACCAACGACGAGAACTCGTTTTCCGGTTTCGTATTTTTCTTGTGGAGTTTTCCCCCTTAAAAAATTGACCCGATTATTTTCTAATATTTCAACTGGAACTCCATGTTCTAAGAACTGTCTTTGCAATTCTTTTCCTAGTTTATAGTCTAATGCTTCTTTTTCGATGTAAACTTTTTTTGGAATAAACAAGATACTTCACCTCCTAATGCTTAGTATTTATCGATTTTTGTAAAGTATTTGTTTTTTTAGTTGGAAGATGCTTGTTTTTATCAATTTAATAAAAAAGATGTATCCATTAGGGATACATCCTCTTTTTTTAGATTCGATTGGCCGCTTTTAGGCGGTTATAGCGACGTGTCATATAAATTTGAAAAAGGGCGGCTGATGGAATCGAAACGATCATTCCAAGCATTCCAAGATAGTGTCCACCTATTAAGATGGCGATAAGAACCCAGACTGGGTTGAGTCCAACGCTATTGCTTAGAAGTTTAGGTTGGATGACGTTGGCATCAAGTTGTTGGTAGATAGTTAGTAAGACGAGAGATAATATGGCCATCTTAAGGCTTGAGAAGAGCCCAAGAAGACCTCCTAGTACGGCACCAAGTATTGGTCCAACATAGGGAATAACGTTAGCAACACCGGTAACGAGTCCAACGAGTAGTGCAAAGGGATGACCGATGGCAATTAAAATAAGGGATGAGAAGATCCCTGCCAAAATGGCAGCAATAAGCTGGGCAATTAAGAAGCCACCAAAGACGGCATCTAAATCTTTTAGGAATTGTTGGCTTCTTTTGAGTCCATTTGGTGTGAGTAAGGTTTGTCCGGCTTTGTAGACTGATCTTGTTAGTGTTTCTTTATCTTTAAGGAAGTAAATGGATAGGATAATGGTTGTTAAGACACTAATAATAAATCCTGTCATATTTGTAATCATGCCGGTTCCAAATTGAAGGATTTGGGTTGCGATATAGTTTAATAAGTTGGTAATGGCACGTGTGATTTCATTAATTTGTTCTTCTGTTATAAAAGATTGAATATATGGACTAATGTCATCTATATATTTGTTGAAGGTCTGATGCAGAGCTGGAATTGAGTCGACTAGTAGTTTTAGGTTGGTGATAATAGGCGGAATAATCGTATTAAATAATAATAAAATTAGCATTACAACGAGAGAGACAACAATTAAAAGACTGATTCCTCGTGAAGCACCTGATGAAAGGTCCCTTTTCATAAGTTTTTTAGTCATTTTTTGGAGATTTTTTTCGACGAATACGGTTGGTTTCCATAAGATGTAGGCAATCGCAAATGCAATGATAACAGGGGTGATGACAGCCATGAATTCTTTGATAGCTGCGATGATCAATTGAAGATTTTGAATGAGATTGAAGGCAAGAATCAAAGCTAATCCAACGGTAAAGGCCATGATGCTGTATAGGAGTTTTTTATTGTTTTTTAGATGTGCAAACATGTGATTCCTCTTTTCTAACGTAAAATATTAAACCAATTTTACCATTTAATCGAAGATAAATAAAATCTAAATTGTCTTTTTATTTCATCCAATTTACTTTAGTGATAACAAAAAAGAATCCAATAGTTGGATTCTTTTTTGTTATTTGTTAGATTTTACTTTTCGAACATATAAAGAACTTGAAGTTGTAAATCATCAAAGTGATCAATGAAGCCAACATAAAGTGTATAAACACCAGATTCTAATGTGTTAACATCAATGGTAATAAATCCATTCTCATCAATCATCGTTTCAAGTGTCGTCTCCTCGAAGGTTCGATTATTTCTTAAAGATAAAATTGGCAATAGGTTTTCACCTTTTCGATTAATCACATCGAATTTAAATTGAATTTTTCCATCTTGCGGGGTTAACATTCCACCCTCGATGATTTGGTATTCTATTTTAACATTTACCAATTTTGTTAATGAAGATAATGGAGACAAATCTTTAATTTCATTATATGAAATATCTAATGTCTCTAGATTGTTTGCATACTCTAATCCTTTTAGGCTAGAAATACGAGAAGAGCTCACATTTAATTCAGTTAATTTTAATAAATCCCCTAGTGTAATCTCTGTTGTTGCTAAATTTAATTGGCTAATGATAGCTGATTTTAAAATTGAATCTTCAAACTCAATAACTTGAGTTAAATCGATTATTTCTTCTAATCCATTTATTGCGGATTGCAGTTTTTCAATCATTTGATCGACGTCTGCTTGTTGACTATCATTCGCCTTAAGCATCTCCATTGCTTGATTAATAGTCGTTTGTAAAAGGGCAATACTTTCTTCTGTATAACCTTCTAAATCAATCAGGTTCGCCTGCTCTACTAACTCAATTAATAATTCGTAATTTGTTGCCACAATTAATTGTTCTAAAGCTTGTGCCAATTGATTTGTTAATTCATTGATAATTTCTTGCGTATAACCCGCTGCTAATTGTTCATTAACCCTTGTGACAACCGAGATTAATTCACTCCAAGATGCTTCTGTATAATGGTTTGCATTTAACTCACTGATGCTTGTTAGTAAATCATCGAGTTGTGTTCGATCAATTCCCACACTTTCACTGTTGGCAAAATGTAGTTTTGTATCTCCCCAAGTGGCGTGATCTGATCCATCACCATTTCCACCATCTTTAACGACTAGTTTAAGTTGTTTTGCTCCAGCGATGCTAACTTCAACATATTTTTTAGCATCACGTGAATTCATGACCCCACTATCAAAGGCTAATTCATTATCAACAAAGACTTCAAATTGTACACTTCCAACACTTCCATGCATGGCACGATCTACCCCGACATATGCTGAGAAAATATCGTAGTTTTTGTCACTTAAGTCATACATAATTGTTGCCGTTGAGTGGGCTCCAATTCCTCGTTCGTAAGTTGCAACCGTTCCATCTTCGTTTGTTAAGCGTAATGTATTTGAGCTTGCCGATTGATCTTTTTTTGTACTTCCATAGCTTTGTTTAGCTGAAGTCCAATCATAATCTGTTAAGTAGTCGAAGTCTTCTAAGTTGACAACCGAAATATGGCGCGTTTTTTCAACTGTATTACCATCAGAGTCTGCAACTTTATAATGAATGCTATACACTCCTGGTTGATTAAAGTTGATGCCTTCTAATCCACTCACGATGACAGACGGTGTTATATCACCATCTTCTTGATCGATGGCTTGATAAATACCTGCTATATTTTCTAATGTTTCCCCAACTTTAACCGCTATATCTTTTTCAACAGTTAAAACAGGAAGTTTCGCTTGTAACACTTGTTCTGCTTTGACAAAGTGGGCTTCAAATAGTTCATAGGCTGGATAACTTGCTTGAATTTCTTCTTTGAAAGCATTTAGCTTTTCAAACGTATTATAAGCTTCAGCCACTTCTGTTTGTGTTTCATCTGTAAATAATTGAGTTTGAAGTTTTGTCGCAATCTCATCTTGTTTATAGAATGAAACATTTCCTATTGATGCCCACCCTTGATTCGCTTCAACGAAGACAAATTTGACACGACGAACGTCTTGACGATTTAAAGTGAATTGAATGACATCATTGGTATTTCCTGTATAGGTTCCTGCTCCGGCATAGATAAAGTCATTTCCTGTTGCTTCACTTGAAACATAAACTTCAAATTTTGTTGCAAATCCTTTTCCACCACGACGCCCCGCATACGTCATCGTTGCGACATCCGAATTTGTTCCTAAATCGAACACGACTTCATTTTTAAAGGTTGGACTGTTTGGTGAATTTGTTTCCCAATGCGCATTTAAATCTGATGTTATTGCATTTGCAATCACACTACTTCCATAATGTCCGGCATTATTAGAAACTGATGCGACTGGAATTTTAAACATTTCGTTATACGCTGCTAATTGACTAAATTGACCGTATTTTGATTTTATTACTGTAAAATCTTCATACACAACAACATAAGCCGTTTTTTCCACCTTATTACCATCGCTGTCACTAACTCGGTAAGTCACTTCAAAGCGTCCCACTTTATTTTCTTCAAAGTTATTTGAAATGATTTCAATTTCCTCTGTTAAATCTCCATCTTCTGCGTCAGTGGCATTTAATCCTGCCCTAAAATCAACCGCTTCTCCTAAGTAATAGGTTTGATCCATCACCGTTAAGCTTGGTTTAGCATTGTTTGTTGTTAAAATAGGATGAGCAATCACCCCATGATCACTTGTATTTCCATTTCCGGCATCATTGACTTCAATTACTAATTCATTTACACCTTGAACTGGAACTTTAATCGCCACCATATTATCAGCATGACGTAATGTATTCGTTGTCGCTACAACTTCTCCATCGGCTTTAATCACAAATTTAATACTTGAATTGGTTTGTTCAACGATGGTCATATCCACACCGACTAAGGCTTCAAAATAGTCATAGTCTAAGTCTGATAAATCATAGGTAACACTAGATGTTGCATGAATTCGAAGTCCATTTTCAAAGTTTTTAATGTCTCCATTCACACGACCTTTAATATCTGTTTTACGAATTGTTCCATAACCTAACTTAGAGTCTGACCACTGTAAATCTGATAAGTAATCATAGTCACTTACAACGATTACAAGAATCGTTTTAGTTGCAGTTACTCCGTGATCTTCGACTGTATACTCAACTGAGTAAGTTCCTTTTTCTTCCGTATTAACGGCTCCACTGACAACAATTGAATCCGTCATATCCTCTCCAAGATAGTTTGTTGCCTTCACTAAGTCCATTGGATTGAATGATTCGTGAAGTTTAATGGTATATGTCTCTTGCTGTACATGAAGCGATGGTGATAGCGATTGAATGCTAACAGGGGTTGCTGTGTGTAATGTTTTATCATAAGCAACAACCGTATACTCAACTTGTTCGCCAATAACGGCCTCGGTATCAATAAAGCTATTAGTTGAGGTAAATCCGATTAATTCGCCACTTTTAAAGATTTCATATCCCATGACATCATTTGAGGCACTTTGATTAACATGGAATGTGAGTTTAATTTGATCTGATAATGTCGATAGATTGAGTGCTGTGGTGACATTATCATCAAATCCCGTTCCCTCGTATTCGATGTAATCATAATTAGCGTACCAAGTCTTCACATTTGGTTTTTCATATTGTCTAGTGAATTCTTTTGTTTCATCTGACACGAAGAATCCATGGCGTTCAAAATGTTCCGTTAAGTCCAACTCTAAAGCAATACTAGAATATTTAGCTAATTGATTTAATTTATCATTAGCTGTATTACTCGAATCTAACACGACATTATTTTCACGATACAGGCTATTTAATTTCCCCCAATAACCTGGATAGATCATTTCAAGTTGCCAAAATACTGCTAATTGTTCAAAATATCCACCTGCATAATAGGCGTTATTATCTGTTGCAATTACATTTTTATAAACGTGGCTTTCAAATGGAATTCGTTTATTTGGTTTATTGTAATAATATGATGAGAACTGAGGAATCATGTTATTCGTCACTTCTCCAATTGTTCGAACGCCAATATCTAAACGGTGCCCCATTTCATGGTCAACACCCCATCCACCAATGCTCGTTAGCATTGAAACCATCACATCGCTTTGAACACCGATATGATTTCCTGCTGCATACATATATCCAAATGGTTGTGCTAAACGGATATTTTCACGTGTATACTTCACATCATGTTGCAGGCTACTTCCGTCTAACCCTAAGTAATCAAATACCATGTCCATATGATCATTGTACATATTAACGGTATTCATTGGGCCAAATTCTTGCTCGATATACGCTGTATAAGCCCCCGTTGCTGTCCCAGTGAATACTAGGTGATCAGAAACAACTTCAACGACATCAATCATTTGACGATCCATTACATCTGGATTAGCGGCCTTATCTGCATCTAGACGAGTTTTATAATCTTTTAGTAAGTCTAAAAATTCTTGTTCATTTGTATTAGCATCCATCATTGGGAATTTTTCAACCCCCTCAGCGAATCGGATAATAGGAGCTTTAGATTGTTGTTCCTCTGTATATGGATTTAAAATATAAACGGCACCACCAGGGGTCACACTATGATTATACCATCCATCATTTTGTGAAACTGTCGGTACTGTAATAACATTTTTCCCAATATGTAAGCTAACTGTTCTTCCCCAATTTGCAAAACTTCCTTCTTGCTGTGAAAAAACTAATTGTGGTAGCGGTTGTCCAGGCTCTGCATCCACATAAACTGTAATTTCTTTACCTGCTAAAGCAACAATTCCTGTTGATTGGAAGTTATCCCCGAATCCAAATTTTAAATTTTGACTGGCGTGAGCATTACGATCCCCATGCTGTTCGGCAACAACTGTTTTAATAGTTTGTAACTCCCCGTTCAAAATATCTTTTGCAATTTGAATCTCTTCTAAGTAAACAGTTGCTAACGGATGTCCTTCAACCTCTGCTTCTAACACTGCTAATTTTTCAATCGTATTATACGCTTCAGATACGGTATCCATTAATCCATCCGTAAATAAGTTTTTCATTTGATTTAAGACAGTATCTTCTTTGTAAACGCGAATATCTCCAATAGATGGTCTATCTTGATAAGCCTCTTCAAAGACAAATTTAATACGTTTTGCTTTGGTCGAATCAAACTTGATTTCTAACATATCATTTGTAACAGTATAACCACCTTCTGAAACTTTTTGGAAATTATCCCCTGATCCGACCGGTGAAATATAAATACTAAACTTGGTTGGAAATCCTTTATTAATTGTTCTCGCCTTATAGGTTAAACGATCGATTTCGGTTGCTTTATCTAAAGTTAATACGACTTCATTCTTAAATGTTTCACTATTAGGGGTTCCTGTCTCCCAGTGAGTTGTTACATCTTCATCAATCGCATAATTTATTGCTGCTCCACCATAACTTCCACCATTATTACTAATATTAGAAATGTTTACACGAAATTGCTCATCATACTGATTGATATAATCCGTATAGAAAGGTGTAAACTTTGACACGTTTGATGTTCCGGATTGAATAACACCAAATTCTATTAATTCTTTTGCTAAATTTAATTTTTCAAGATATTCGTCCGCAAATGGATGATTTTTTGATAATTCGATCAAGGAATTAAGTGCACCAAGAGTTCCAAATTCAGGAGTGATTTCACTCATTGAAGGATCAACGAATAATCGATTCATCATTTCTGATAAGCTATCTTGTTTATAAATTCCAAACTCAGAGGCAACTGCCCAATCTTCATATCCCTTAGTAAACACAAATTTAATTCGACGTGCTTCTGTTGGATTAAATAATATTTCCATCGTATGATTCGTATCAATTGACATTTGTCCACTGGTTACCTTTTCAAACGTTTCTCCCTGGCTAGTTTTTGAAATATAAATTTCAAATTCTTGAGCAAAACCGCGTGAACGATTATTGGTATACATGATTCGGTTAACTGTTGTTAATTCATCCAAGGTCACAATCACTTCATTTGTATGAGTTGATGTATTTTGTTTTCCTGAATGCCAGTTAGTATTGAAGTTACCATCAATTGCTTTAGTAATATCATTCGATGCGTATTGCCCACCATTTGTTGTAATACTTGTAATTTTTTCAGAAGGAATTTTATATAACTCGTCATATGCCTCTAATCGTTCATCCGCTAATGAAGTGAATTTAGATACAATCGCATTCATATAAACAACTTCCATACTCTCAAGTAAAACTCGTGCATTATTAAAATCTTCTTTATACTCATCGTATAAAGGATGATTCATCACTGTGGCTTCGAATTCATTTAATTTTTCAAGTGTATCAACATGGGAACTTAATTCATTTTTTGATTCATTCGTAAACATTTCATTCATTTGTTCAAGAATAGCATCTTCTTTATAGAACCAAAATTCTGAAGCACTCGCCCAATTTTGATTAGCTTCTTTAAAAACAAATTTAATTTTTTTTACTGTCATCGTTGGAAATTTAAATTCTAAAAGATCTCCTGTTGTTTTATGTTCTCCCGTTACTAATAATTGATAATCTTCATCGCTTCCACTTAAAGAACCATAAATTTCGAATTCAGTTGGAAATCCTTTACCTTTTGCTGAATCTTGTCGAGTCGCATAGATTAAACGGTTAATGGATTCAACTTCTTCAAATTCAAAGACAACTTCATTTTTAAAGGAAGAATTATTCTGCTTTCCGGTTTCCCAATGAGTTGATAAATTTCCATCAATTGCTTTATCAATTGAACTTGATGAATACTGTCCCCCGTTATTCGTAATCGATTTAATTTGACTAGTTGCTATTTTAAATTGTTCATTATACGATTCAAAGTTACGATAATTTGTTAAGGTAAATGGCGTAATTGTTGCTGTAACACTTTGCATACTTTTTGATTCATTTAAATCGACTACCGTTTCTTTTGCTAATTCACTAGCATAAATGTCGATCATTGGTGAAAAGTTAGATGCTATCAATGATACTGCTAAAATAGCTGATAGTTGTTTTTTCATACTTCGTCCCCCTTGGAAAATTTTTAAGGATTATTCAATAAAATAATGGAATATTCGCCTCTTATGTGACTAAGAAAACTATTCCTGCCTAAGAAAACAAAAAACTACCCTAAAGGGTAGTTACCATCTAATTTAAGCACCACAAAAAGTTCATAACTAATCAACATCATGTTAGTTTTAATCAATTTATGACGAACAAAGAATAGATTTTCTTCGGCAACTGGCTAGCATAGTCTCGATTGACCTTAGCCCCTTTAGCTTTGCGTCTTTGGATTTCTCCAAATTTGCCTATAAAATTTAGGATTTATACATTTTTCCATGCGATTTCTACAACTTTTACGCATTCCCATCATACTAGAAATTCCCAATGAATGTAAAGCAGAATCTAGGTGTCAAGATTGTCACCCATTTAACTTTAATAGCATTTTATCGAACGCTTCCTCAATAAAAAATTATCTTTTTTATGTCATAATTGAGAATTACTTTAATTTTTTTGGTAAATCATAACGATGAAGGAGGTGACAAATGATGTCAGGAAAAATGCATAAATATAATGAAAAAAAAGTTAAACAACCTGGTAAAGTTTATGAAGCAGGTGAACCTGTTCCAGGAACTGGAGTGACAACTAAGAAAAAAGAACAAAAACATTAATGACATTTAATATCAGTCCTTTTTTACCTCAAAGAAAATGGACTGATTCTCTTAAATTGTAATCAATTTTAATAAACGAATCAGAACCTCAAATAATTAAATAGGCCGCTAATCATTAGCGGCCTATTTAATTTCAATGGAATATCTAAACGCTTTACTCGTCATCTGTGAACCCTTCTTCAAGTATTTTATCATGGCTGGCGCTTAGTTTTGAATATCTTCAAAATAATACTTCACTGAATCTGGTACAAGATAAATATCGTAAATTTCATATCGGTCTTCTTCTGGCCATGGAACAAAGGAGACAAGTATCATTTCCCCATTATCTAACTGCATCATGACGAAGTTTGAATAACTCACTCCTGTTGAGCCTGTCATATTTTTTAATCCTAGAAACTTTTCATACGTTGCCTTTTCTTTGAATAGATCATGAAATAATTCAACATATTCTTTATAAGACTCGTCGTCTGTTTGAACTAAATTTCCTGTTAAAGTTGAAAATAATTGAATGGATGTATGAATCGGTGTTTCCTGTAGATTCTCTTGTCTTTGACACCCTGCTACGATGAACAGTAACATCATGATCATGATTTTTTTTAACATTTCATTCCCCCCTTTAATTCATCACATTTAAGCGCTATTAAATTTCATAATATCAGCTCCTACAAGACATCATGTCCCTTTATATCTCGCATCTTATATTTTTCCCCCTCATTGCAATCATGGTTATCCTTTTCTTTAACATCCTATTCCCCTTACTACTAAAACGATTATACCATTTTTTAACAATATTTATTTATCATTGTATTAAAAAAGTGCTATCTCAAGGATAGCACTTTTGGTTATAGTTCTAATTCATAGTAATCTGATGATGTAATGAGTGTAAAGTTCAATGCCTCTTCTTCGAAGTTAACTAAAATTTTTGAGGCAAGTGTGTTATTTGTTTTGATAACGTAATCTTGTAACACAGCACTTAGAATTTGTCGATGTTCTTCTTTCATTTCAAAGACATTGACGTAGGCCGTATTAAGTTTTAGGTTGAGATCCGATGGTTTATAAATGAATAACAATCCACCTGTCATACCGGCACCAATATTCGCGTCCACATCTCCTAAGGAAATAACAACTCCACCTGTCATGTATTCACAGGCATGAACTCCCATTCCGTGATTGATTGCCGTTGCACCTGAGTTACGGACGGCAAAACGTTCTCCAACTCGCCCTTCAAGATAACATGTTCCTGAAGTCGCACCGTAAAGAATCGTATTTCCAGCAATTAAGTGATGATTGATATATTCAGGGTTTTCTTCTTCTAATTGGCGAATCGTCTCATTAACTTTAACGGTAATACGTCCGCCACTTAATCCTTTACCAACATAGTCATTGGCATATCCAGTATGAATAAGTTCAACACTTTCATTCATGAAGGCTCCAAAACTTTGTCCAGCATAACCATAAGTTTCAAATGTACGCATTTGATCACTTACGAGTTGCACCCCAAGTGTTCTTAAAGAAGAATCAATAGTATTTACTTCGTTTGCCACTAACTTTGGCACTGGTATCTGCTGTTTTCTCACATTCATATCTTGAGTCACAGGCAATGGTTGTAACCAATCTAATTTTAAATGATTTGGCACAACTAAAAGGTCTGTGCGTCCACGAAGTTCTTCAAGTGATTTCACTCCAAGGTAAGACATAATTTCACGTGTTTGGCGCGCCACATAAGTTAAATAAGTTTTTAATAACGTCGGATCTTGTTTGAGGCGAGCACGCAATGTTTCATCTTGAGTGGTAATTCCAGCGGGACATTTACCTGTATGACATTGTTTACATCCGATGCAGTCTACCATGACAAGGCACATGGTTCCGATTCCGAATTCATCGGCTCCAAGGATTGCTCCCATGACCACGTCATACCCTGATTTAATTTGTCCATCAACTTGGATAAACGTTTCATGACGTACATCATTTTCTAGTAATGATTTGTGCGCTTGATATAGCCCATATTCCCAAGGAAGTCCCGTGTATTTTAGTGAAGATTTTGGTGAAGCACCTGTTCCTCCATTAAATCCTGAAATAACCACTTTAGCAGCTCCTGCTTTAACCACTCCATTTGCAATCGTTCCAACGTTTGCAAGTGATGCTAATTTAACACTGATCAGAGCAGATGGATTTGTTGTTTGTAAATCATGAATTAACTGCGCTAAATCTTCAATGGAATAAATATCGTGGTGAGGGGGTGGTGAAATTAAATCTACACCTTGTTTGGCATAGCGAACGCGGGCAATATTTTCATCAACTTTTGATTTTGGTAAATGTCCACCTTCTCCAGGTTTTGCACCTTGTGCCATCTTGATTTGAATTTCTTCAGCGCTACGTAAATACTCATAGGTAACACCAAAACGGCCTGAAGCAACTTGCTTCACTTTTGAAGCGGTCATCGTTCCAAAACGTTCAACAAGTTCCCCACCTTCACCGCTATTTGAAGATGCTCCAAGTTCATTAAAAGCACGGGCAATCGTTTCATGAGCTTCAATAGATAAAGCACCGTATGACATCGCTGATGCAACAAAATGACGAATAATCTCTTCGACTGGTTGAACGTCTTCGATTGCTATCGATTGAGTTCTGTTTAAGCTTAAGCAATCACGAAGGTTAATTTGGCGATTTCTTTCTTCTTCAGTTAAGCGTTTGAATCCATCATAATCATTAGCGGATACGACAGCTTTAATGTCTTTGATGAATTTTTTTGAGTATGCGTGATTCATGAAGATTGAGTCCATGTTTTGATATTCATTGACTTTTGCTAAATCTAGCCCTTCTCCTAGTAATCCCGCTTCAATGTCTTCGTAGGATTTCCCACCAAATAATGATGATTTACTTGTAAATAAAGAGGTCACCTCATCATTTAGACCAACAACTTCAAACACTTTTGATCCACGGTACGAAGAAATCGTTGAGATTCCCATTTTAGCCATTTGTTTTAATAAAGCGGCTTTACATCCATTTAAATAATTTTTAAGCACTGTTTCTTTATCTTCTACATTTTTTGTAATGACGTGATAGCAGAAATATGGATAGATGAAGTCACCTCCATAAGCAAGTAACATTGCAAAATGAATCGGTAAACGGGCATCACCACATTTTAAGATGAGTCGAACTTCTAGACGTTTCCCCATTTTAACTAATACTTCATGCGCAATACTTGTCGCCATTAAAGATGGAATGACTTTTCCTTCACATTCATCGTCTAAAATAATGATATGAACACCTTCATTTGTTGCCTCAATGACGCTTTGTCTGAACTTCGCAACAGCATCACGTAAGGTGGTGTCAATTTTTAACGATAGGTGAATGTGTTTGAATGTGGTTTCCTTTAGTAAAGTTTCATATTGATTTTGCATTAAAATAGGTGATTCTAATTGATACACTGGGTAAGTTAATGGCTCATCTTTTAATGAGACAACCGGTGTTAAAGAAGTCTTTAATGAGAAGACTCTTTTTTCACGGATTGAATCCAGTGGTGGGTTGGTTACCTGTGCAAAATTTTGTTTGAAGTAATCGAAGAATAGTTGTGGACTAGACTTTAAAATATTCAACTGTGCCGTATATGGAAAAGATCCAATGGCTTCCTTTCCCGTCTCCACTAATGATTTTAACTCTTGCATGTATTCGGCTTTAGTGTAGGCAAATTTTTGTGTGTAATCTGCTACTTCTGCGTTAAAGTCATACTTTGCAGCTGGTTTGATTATTTTTTTTGTCAACCACTCATGATATGGATGTTGCGCGGCTAACATAGCTTTGACTTCTTCGTCTTTTGTGATGATTTGGTTGTCTAAATCGATACAAAGTAGCTCGCTTGCTTGAATTCGGCTTGCCATTTTGATGTTTTCAAGCGGTGTATTTAGGACCCCAATTTCTGAGGCTAAAACGACTTGTTTGTCTGTTTGAACGTAGCGGAATGGACGTAATCCATTGCGGTCAAGAGTAGCAATTAATTTATGCCCATCACAAATAATAACCCCAGCTGGCCCATCCCATGGTTCTTGTTTTAAATTACTATATTCATAATACGCTTTAAGTTCCTCACTCACACCCGCATCTTTTTCGTATGCTTTAGGTAATAAACGCGTCACGATATTTTCAAGGTCAAATCCTTCATAAATCCAAGACTCAAGCGTTCGATCAAGATTTGCACTGTCTGAATGGCGCTCATTACAAATTGGATAAACGTCTTTATGAGTCGCAAGTCCAACGCGTGAATTTGACCATTCAATATTACCTGACACCGTATTGATTTCTCCGTTGTGTGCTAAATATCGGAATGGCTGTGCTAAATTCCAAGATGGATTGGTATTGGTTGAGAAACGTTGATGTACGATACAGAAGTTTGAATGGAACGCTTCATCTTGTAAATCTAAGTAATAATTCGGTAATTCTTCAGGTGTCAATAATCCCTTATAAACAACTGTTTTTGCTGAGCATGATGATATATAACACGTACGATCAGCTAAATTAGCAAACTTCCATTGTTGCTCAATGCGACGACGCACCTTATATAATGTCACTTGGTCTTCACAATCTAAAATAAATTGCATAATAAATGGTTCTGTTGCACGTGCCTTTGGTTTTAAAAGAGTTGAATCAACAGGCACCACGATTTCTTTCATGACCTCAACATGATTTGATTTCATTGCATCATGTATAATATCTAATGCTTTTTTTCTTTCAACTAAATCTTTTGGTAAGAAAGTCATCATAAGGGCAAATGAACCTTTGATGTCATATTTTTTTTCATAATAATGATGGGGAATTTGCATTAAAATCCCACATCCATCACCTGTCCCATCCTTCGCTTTTCCCCCGCGATGGCTGAGTGCTTTTAAGAGGGTCATCCCCTGTTGAATAATTTCATGGCTATAAGTTCCGTCAAGATTAGCGATGGCCCCAATCCCACAATTTGAATGATCAAACATCATGCTTTCCTCCTTACTCCTACATAAGTATCTCCCAATTTTAGGTACTTATGTTAATTATCATATGAAGTGTTCATATCGTCAACTATCATACGACCTTTTCTGACACTTAAGGATAAAAAAAGAGAGCTAAGTCGGACATTAGCTCATCTTAATTTGATTTCACTTTTTTCGGCTTACTTAATTGATCTAATTTCCAAGGCAATCGATTGGCTAAGACAACATAAGATTCAAATCCTAAAATTAGTGTCGCGATAAGATATAGGGGGAAGCTAACTTGTATCGCAGTAGCTATTATTCCTACTAAATGCCCAATTTTCGGCATCCGACTTCGACTGCATTCACGATATGTATAAGCATGAAGTAATAATAAAACGACTAAACTAAATGAATTAATAATAAAACCACCAAGTAATCGACTCGTCCATAACTGAGTGGCTGGGATTAAGAGTAACATAAAAACAATTTGTAAAAAGATTGTTCCTAATTTTAAAAAACCTATTTCTTTTCTGATCATCTTATTTCCTCCTTTACCTATAAAATATGCAAAGGCCTAGAATTGGGAACTAAAGTTTTGACTATCATCAATCATTTTTTTAAAAAGCAAATTTCTAAAATAAGACTCAAAAAATTTATCTATTTTTTTCCTAAACATATTTAAAGGAGCCAATGTTTGGCTCCTTTTGTCAGTTTTAGTTTGTTTTTTTATAGGCTGCTTTCTCTGAAGAAACCAGCATAATGATTAAGAAGATTAATAAAAAGTAAGGTAACATTTGTAATCCTAGAACTTTTGATAGAGCGCCAAATAGTGGTGGAATTAAGGTGCTTCCCACATAGGCTGTTGCCATTTGAATCCCCATTAAACGCTGAGATAATTCTTTTCCAAATCGATTCGGCGTTTCGTGAAGCATTGCAGGATAAATTGGTGCACATCCTAATCCAATGAAGATGAGTCCTATTAATTTAAACACACTAGTGATGGGTAAGACTAAAAGAATAGCTCCTATGATACAAATTGTTTGTCCGATTCGGATCATTTGTGTATTCGTTAATTTCATTGTTAAAAATCCAGCAATGAATCTTCCGACTGTAATCCCTAAGTAGTAAAATGAAGCCCATTTAGCGGCCAATTCAACAGCTAGTCCATCGTTTACAACTAAGTAAGAACTGGCCCATAATCCGGTGGTAAGTTCCACTGCACAATAACAGAAAAAGGCGATAAGTGTCGGTTTTGCTCCTGGAATTTTCAATAATGATTTTATTTTGATACCATTATCGTCTTCCTCCTCCACTTTCTGAGTCGTTTCAAATTGACGCCATAATGGTAACGAAATAAACAAACAAATAACGAGTATCGCTTGAATGATTCCGATGGTTGCGTATCCGATTCGCCATCCATTTTGATTGAGTAGAAATAAAGACATGATGAATGGTCCTGAGGTCGCGCCAATTCCCCAAAAACAGTGAAGCCAGTTCATGTGTTTCGCTTCATAATGAAGAGCGACAAAGTTATTTAAGGCAGCATCCACTGCTCCAGCTCCGATTCCTAGTGGAATTCCAAGAAGACAGATCCAAATAAAGCTTGGCGCAAAATAAATCCCGAGTAAGCCAGTGGCTGTTAAGAGTACACTGATGGTGGTGACTTTTCCTGTTCCAAATTTTCGAATCATTTTTTCGCTGAAAAAACTTGAGATAATGGTTCCTCCACTGACAATCATGGTCGCGATTCCGGCATAAGAAATAGGAACATTTAAATCAGTATGCATCAATGGCCATGCTGAACCTAGAATGGCGTCTGGTAAACCAAGACTAATAAAAGCAATATAAATAATTATGAGCAAAATTGTTAACATATTTTTCCTCCCCTTTATATCCATTATACTCATTTTTGTTAAGTTTTTTGAAGTATTAAAACCGTTACCGAATATTTTATGGAGATTAAAGGTTGGAAGCACTAAGTCATGCATAGATTTTATCAATGAAAATAAAAAATTCAGACTCTGAAGTAGAAGCTAGATTTCAAATACTAAGAAAATAAATAAAGGAATTTCCTTAATTCTGTCCTTTATTATCCCTATCTAACACATATAAATTTAAAACAGACTGAGACTGCTAAGCAAAAAAATAATTCTGTTTGAAGATAGAATAACTCTAAATATGATATAATATAGGCATTTTAATCTATTATTAAGAGGTGAAGATTCATGAACTTGAACCATCTACAATATTTTCGAGTTTTAGCTAAACTTGAGCATTATACACAGGCTGCTGAACAACTATCAATTACTCAACCAAGTTTGAGTCATGCTATTTCATCACTTGAGAAAGAATTAGGAGTTTATTTATTTGAAAAACAGGGACGTAACGTTCGCCTCACCAAATACGGACGATTTTTCTTAACTTATGTTGAAACAGCGTTAAATGAATTAGAACTTGGGGAAAAGAAACTACGTGAACTAGCAAGTAATACACAGGGTTCCATTGAATTAGGATTTATTTGCACACTTGAAGGGTTATTTGTCCCAACACTCATCAATCAATTTTTACAGCAAGATGATTATCAGAATGTCCATTTTTCTTTCGCACAAGGAGAATCCAATCAGTTATTGCAAGGGTTAAAAGATGAAAAGTATGACTTAATACTTTGTTCATATGTTGACAATGAACCTGACATTGAGTTTGTTCCCATTACTGAACAAGAGTTGGTTCTCATTGTACCAAAGAATCACCCTCTTGCTCATCAAGATGAGATTGATTTAGTAGATACAGTAGACTATCCATTTATATCTTTTAATAAAGAAACCGAACTTCGACATACGATTGATGATTTATTCTTAAAATCAAATACAAAACCAAATATCATTTGTGAAGTCGAAGAAGATAGCGTGGTTGCTGGATTAGTCGCTTTTAATTATGGAATTGCGATTTTACCTCGAGTTACTATACTAAATCAATTCGATGTAAAAGTAATTAAGATTTCAAATCCTAATCCCACTCGCTATATTTATTTAGCCAGTGTTCGGAATAAATCTATTAGTCCAACTCTAATGGCATTTAAAAACTTCATTATTGCTCAAACGAAACATGAATTATTGAAATAAAAAGGCATGAAGCGCGCTTCATGCCTTTTTATTGCAAATCATTTTTAACTTTGACTAAATATTTATGAATGAGGTTATAATCATCCTCACTCAAGGTTTGATCTTCTATCATTTGAATTAATAAAATTTCAAGATTTTCAACTTCATTGCTCGTCTTCATCTTTAAATCCTTCCCTTATAACTCGATACTCAATTCCTTTCACATCATGATTATAGTCTTTTTCATATACCCATAAATCAATACGATTATCTCGACTACAAGCGCCACAGGCATCTAATACGATTGCTTTTTGCGCATCACCTGATGGATAAGTGATTTCTAAGATAGTTCCATAATAATTAGGAACTCCACGTTCATTAAGTCCGACTTCTAATACTTCATTAATATTTACTGCAACAATCGGTAACCATTCTTGGTATTCATCATCATAAAAATGCATCACATTATTAATATTACGAATTTCTGTATCATTATAAGATAAACCATAACCGACTTTAACTTCACCAGACTGAACACTGTAAAAGGTTTGTCTATAATCTTTATAAACTGATTCAGTTTCTTCTATACCTGCATCTGGTTCTGAATCATGTGTCATTGCGATTGGTGCAATATCACTTTCTTCACCTGAGTTTAATTTAGCAACCTGCTGTGTTCCCTCATCAGATTCCACTTCCTCATTCACAAGCACCTCATTTTCAGACTGCTCTACTGCCTCTGATAATGCAGAAAATAATTTTTCATTGGCCACTTGCTTTTTTATGTCATCAGAAGTAATCATTTCTGAATTTGACTTATTTAATTGTTTAGAAGTAGTTTGAGTTTCTCCTGTTTGTGACTCCTGTTTTTGCAAAACATTTGAATTTGATACGGTTTTTAAAGTACTGTTTTCTGTTTTATTTTCCATCGTTGTCATAACTGTTGAGCTTTGAATATTTTGCTTTTCATTAGTAACGGGCATTCTAACCGATGAAAAAGTGAATATTACGGTTAAAATTAAATTTGTTATAACTGTCAGCATATTTCACCTCGATTTGGATTTAATAACAGAAATCACAGGTATAGTATGAACCGATTTTTTTATTTTAAACACGCTTTTATTTTTTTATTTTTAAATTCTGAATATTTTTTTGTCGTTTTCACACAATAATTAGTGTTTTGAATTTCACTAATCTAATTGAAAACTTGCGAAAGATTTAAAAATCGAGTATAATTAATTCTGTAAGTTAAGTGATAAATTAACCTGGGGATGTTACGGATTCGACGGGGGCATTTGAGCTTAATAAGCAAGCCGTGTTCGCCCACGTTAAAAGGTCGAGGTTTATAATAACCGGAAAAACAAACTTACAATTAGCTGCTTAATATAACGTAGCTGCCTACTCACTCAATCGCCCATGTTGAATGTTTAGGCTCACTATTAGTGGGATACGCTAGTCTGTGCCGTTTGAATAGCCTAGAAGAGATTATCAAACTCGCGGTCTGACAGGTCTGTCGCCTAACCAGTCACCCGTTAAATTCAATAGGAGACTAAGCTTGTAGAAAGTTAAGTGGTCGGTGTTTTCGGACGGGGGTTCGACTCCCCCCATCTCCACCATAATATCCACGTCCGCAACTGTTACAGGAAATTGAACAAAACAAAAACCATTATCTGAGTTCAGATTAAATCTGATTTGAGATAATGGTTTTTTTATACTGAGATGTTAATTAACTAGATTTTCTTAAATCCTTGCACAATTAAGCAACAGATTAATTATATCATTTTCAATTAATCTGTTTTTATTATATTAACCTGCCTGATCTGATAATTCTTCTAATACTACTCGTAATCCTCTAGACATATCTACATCTGTAGGGATTTTTATTTTTTTTCTCTTCTTAACTTCTTGTTCTACTACTGGTTCAATCAAATTTCTAGCAAATTTCATTCTTTGTGAGCTTGCAAACATATCTTTAAGTGTCTTCCCAGTTAATTTTTCCTTTAACTTATCTACTATCTTTTCTGCTTCTTGTTTAGTTAAAAGATAGTCTTCTGCTAGTTGAGTAAATGCTTCTTCTATAACTTTAACCATTTTGTTAGCATCATCTTCAATAAATTCGTCTAACACAGCTCCTGAAACCTTTCCAGCTGCTGCTCCCCCCGCAAAAGAACCTAATATACCACCTACAGCACCTACAACACCACCTATTGCTGTTCCAACAACAGGAATAGGTGGTGTTGTAGGTGCTGTATTTGCAACATTTTTAAATAATTGTGCTCCTGAAATTCTTCCTCTAAAGATATTTGCAACATCAAAGCTTGATAACACTACCACGGAAACCGCACCTGTTATAGCATTTCCTCTTAACATCTTAGCCGCACTTTTCATTGCTGCTGCTCCATAGATATTTCCACCACTTCTAAAAGCATTAACTAACATTGCAGAAGCTTTTGGTCCCATTAACGATATAACTGCCTCAGAACTTCCTACAAGAGCACTATTTAGACCGGCTTTTGATAATTGACCTGCTAATACTGCTGTTACAAACGTAGTTCCACCTACTCTTAATCCAGCGTATGACGCATTTTTTAACGCTATATCAAAGTCTTCTCCATTCCAGATAGCTGTTGCAAATGTCAATGTTGCACTAAGTCCCATGGCACTCGTCGCTATGATTGCACCATTAACTGCATCAAATGTAATAGATTCTACTGTTCCAAATCTAGCAATATTTTTAGCCTGCTGATAAGTAAAACTTCCTTTTTTAACAATATCCTTCGCTTTTGTTGGATCATTTACACCAGGAACTTCACCATTTTTAATTCTATTTTCCATTGCTTTTACTGCTGAATCATACATATCAGATGGAACTTCTATCTGCATAGGTGTTCCATCTAGGTTTTGATATTTTAGACTTCCATTTTCAAAACATTCCGCAATACATTTAGAACCACTTGCACAATATTTAGTTTGAATCTTAATCCCATCCACTACTCGATCAGCACCATTTTTAACAATTCGGCCTGTTTTAGGATCAATCTCATCTCCAACTAATTTAACCTTCTCCTTCCCTAAAAAATCTCCATGTTTAATTTTATCATGAAGATGATTAGCATATTCAGCAGCGAATCCATGCCCACGAGGAGTATTGAATTTATCTGTTCCATATATACTACTCGCATTACTTATATTTCCATATACAATTCCCGAAGAAATACTTCCCGTAACTTCTATAGAACCATTATTGATTCTCTCACGAATCTCCTTCAGTGTTTTTTCTAAGTCATAATTATTATCTTCTAAATACTTAATACAAACTTTCTCTCTTACACCGGTATTTTTCATAACTTGTCCCAATAATTCTTTTTTTAAATCATCACTACTCATTCTCTATCCTCCATCAATAAATAATTTCTGTGAAATAAGCAATAATTAATCATATATGAATATTGTAATTTTTACTATTCTCATTAATTATAATTTATAATATCCGACAAAAATTGACGGAGGAGTTATTTTTATTGATATTTTAAGATATTATTAGTACAACTCTATCATCTTACCTAACTTTATTTTCATTTTTTCGACTAAATCATGAGGCGTTAAAAGCTTGATCCATTCGCCTTGACTCAATATCCACATTAATAGTCCTTGTTCATAAGAGATAGCTTCAATAATACAATAACTATCTCCCTCTTCTACGACTCTTGATACTGGGAACTTATCTAGTACTGCTTCAACAGAATGACCTGTAAATCTAAAAGTAAACTTAATCAGTTCACCTTGATACATCATATTAATCTTATTTCTAAAATCCCCTGATTCAAAGCGTTGTGAATAAGGAATTTTAAACTTTTCATTCAATAATTCATATGACTGAATTCGATCTAAACGAAATGAAATAGGATAAGGAATGTCTTTATCCTTAACATAACTAACTGCATAAAAATAAAAATCTGAAAATACTAGTCCAACTGGATACACCGTATAGATATCAATTGTATTATTTGCTTTCTTATACTTCATTTTAATCATCTTTGTTTCATCAATGGCTTGACTAAAATCCCAAATTGAATCCATTAAGGAAGTACCATGCTTTAGTGGTGTGTAATGATGTCTTTCGTTTTTAATAAACGTTTCTACCAGTTTCTTTTCATCTACTACTAATTGAGTTGTCAAACTTTTGATTATTTGATCTAATTCTTCTAAGCACAAAGCTCTATTACCTAATAAGAGTTTAATTAATGTTAAAACTTCCCTTGCAGATAATTGAGCAGACTCGTAATTTAATAAATAATAATATTTCTGTTGATGATCATATTCAATCATTAGATGATGCGAATAGTCTATACGCTGACTTAAGAATGTTCGTAATGTTGCAATATCACGTTCAAATGTTCTGTTATCAATTTGAAACAATTTTCGAATTTCCTCTTTATAAAGCTTATTATCTTGTAATAATTGTTGGAACATATATAATACCCTAGTGTTTTTATCATACATAAATAATACTTCACTTCTCTTTCCTATCTAAAGAATCTGTTTTACCCCTAAAGCAAATTCTCATCTAACGATAATTCACTTATAATAGTAATTTATTTCGACAATAAATACAATATTTTAGCATTTAACCCTTATAATAGAAAAAAAGCTATAAGATATATTCCCTATAGCTTTTTTTCTATTTAATTTAATATGAATAATCTTCCCAAAGATCGATCCCTAAACTGCTCTTTGTTTTACATGCAAACTTAAAATAAGTATTATTTTCATCCACATAGAACTTTAATTTCTTGCTACGCAAGCCGTATTTAACATAAATCGTATATTCTCCTTCTGGAACAGTCATTCGATAATTAACTGTATCTGAATTTGAAATCTGTCCTACCTTTTGATCATTAATAAAAACGTTATAATCTAAAAAAGCTCCACCCCATGCAGCTTCTCGATTAAGTTGAACATTAACTTCATACTTTTCTTGGATAGCCGTCGTTGTAGTTGTAGCCCCATCACATCCTACAACGCCTATTAATATGATTAATACACATATTATAATTCTTTTCATTTAAACACTACCTTTACTCCACTACTCTTCCATCTTCATAAACTGTTACTCGTAATAAGAACCCAGATCCTCCTGCTTCTTGCATTGATTTCGAATGTAATGAAATCACACAATAGCCTAATCCATTATTTTCATCATAGAATATTCCATCCTCTATTGAGTAGATTGTATCCTCATCCTCACCATACTGCTTCTTCGCATAATCGATAGCAGTATCAAATGTAAATTCTTCTTCTATCGCCATATTAGCTGGTTCTTCTTTCTTAACTAATCTACTATCCCCCTCATAATTAGGATTTAATTTGAATTTATACACTGTATTTCCGAAAATAAAAACCTCTCCTCCTTGGCTAACGCCAAAGAATCCATCACTAATAGATGGACTAATCACAATTGATAATTCTTCAATCAAACTTCCATCTTCATTAAGAAACCTAAGCTTTTTCTCATGAATTGAATTTGATATAGAAACAAAAATTCCATTTTCTAAGACGTATACATTGCTACCTGTAGCAGATTCAAATATCCATTCAAATTCCATGTCCATAATTCCACATTCCCCAAAGGTATCACAAACGACATAGAAGTTGGCTAATGCTCCTTCTCCTAAAGGTTTTACTTCTGTAAATTGGTACACACCATCTAATTTCTTAACCACTGCTCCTACTTCATTATAAACAGTTGTATTAAATCCATCCGCAACCATTACATATTCATTTAAAGTTTGCATTTGATTTTCATATGGAATTTGTGGTTCAAATAACCATCCGTTATGAGTGAAGATTCCCTTCTCTCCTTTATCATTATAAATAATGAAATATGGATCACTAGAGTCCCAAATGGCACTGTTGTATTCAATGGAACTATACTTAGGTTCTAAAATAATGTCTCCTTTGGCATTTAGAATCCCCCATTTTCCATCTGTACTTTTAAAGGCATATTCTTGTTGTATTGAATTATTTATTTGAATCGCTGAATATACCGGCTGAACAAGCAGTTCCTGTTCGATTATATACCCATCTTCACTTTTATGAGTTAGTTGTAATCCAACTAGACCTGTATTGGGATCATATAAAGTATCTACACTTGAAGCACCATTAGAACTATTTTGAGTAAATGTCTGATACTTCGCTTTTATTTCTGAATATTCATTCCCCGGTACAGGTGCTTCAACCACATCTCCATCTTGATTCAATATTCCATAACCTTTTATAAAGCTACCATCTTGAAATAATTGTTGTGAATAAAAAATATATTCATTCGTCATCTCTTCAATTGCTATATCACCTACTGATTGGAGTTCATTAAAATCCCCATCATAGATTGAATAGGTATCTCCGACTTTAACTAATAAACGATTTTCTGTCATCACATTAATCTCGGTCACGTCATTGTACTGGGTGACAAATTCAACCCCCGTATACTTCCCTAAACTAGTATCTTGTTCATCTGATTCTTTAACTTCATCAAAATAATTATTGGAACCTATAGTAATAATATCTGATCCAGAATCTTGTGTTTCCACTTCCGTAGTAACAGATTGGTTAATCTCTTCATCGTCATTAGTGAAGAAATAAACTCCGTAACCTATAGCAGATAGGATACAGACCCCTATTAATCCAAAATGAACGGCTCTATCTTTGATGCCGAATGGCATTTTATCTCCTAATAATTTCTCTAAAATAAAAATAACTAGAAATACAATTCCTGCTATAACTGCCCCAATCAGTAAAGATTTTAAAACCACTACTAATAAGGCAAATAATAAGGCTAAGATTAAATAAACGATAAAACACGCAATAACATAATCAAAAAACATTCTTTTGTGACCGAAGTAAATAACTCCGAACATTGAACGATACTTTTGAAAAACAATCCACCCTACTACTAAAGATAAAATAAATAAAACTACACTCATCTTTTCTCTCCTTGTTCATGGTATAACTAGGTTTAAATAATACCTTACCATTTATTATAGTTTCTAATTCCGACATTTTTTGACGGTTTAATATTTATTTAATATATTTTTAAAAAATTCATCACCCTCTTTGTTACGCTTTAGCGTACCACTTTATTTTCCATTATATGATATTTTTCTTGAAGTAGTCAATTCCATTAAAGGTAGGTATTTCAAGAAATGTCTAAAAAAGTCATTGTAAAAATTAATGAATTACTCCAGCAACAGGACATATCCTTACGTGAATTATCGAGATTAACAGATATTCGTCATGCGGCTTTAAGTGAACTGGCCAATCAAAAACGGCAAAACATTAATTTTAGTCACATTGAGAAAATTGCTGATGCTTTAAATATTGAAGATATTCGAGACATCATTACACTTGAAGATAAATAAAAAGCAAGATTTACGCCCTAACGTGTAGATCTTGCTTTTTTTAAATAAATTTTATAAACATTTCATACAGTACCCTTAATGGTTCATCTTGTAACAGAAGATACTCTAATTCACTATCTGTGTACATTTCATTAACAATCAACTCTAATACTACTGTCTTGATCCTTAACTCATGAATCCTAGAACTTTGTTGTTCTTGATTCAATGCCAGTAGCTCCTCTATAAAACAATCATATTCTGCCTGTACCCGTTCATATAAAATAATTTCCTTATGAATAGATTTCCCTCCTTTCTAATTAACTTCATTCAATCTATATCACCTCCTTTAAAGCTGAATTCATATACATGTCATCTCTTTGATAAGTAACCGATTCAAGTAATACAATACTTTTAAAGTCATAATAAAAACCGCCATAGTTGTAATGAACTATGACGGTCTCATTTCCTACAATTATTTTATGAATAAAGCGTGATAGAATATATTTCACCATATCATCATGCTTGGATAACATGTATTCCTTTGATTCATCTAAGACTTGTTTCAGTTGATCCAATGTTAATGTTAATGATTCTTTCTTAACTTGGTTTTCTTGAACGAGTTCTGTTAGCTTAACTTTATCATGTTCTAATCGTTGTATTTCCTGGGTGATAGTATCTAGGCTACCTAGCCCTCCCATTGCAATCGCTTGAACAAGATTAGATATCTTTTGGTTCACTTCATCTAACTGCTTCTGTAATTGTGGTAAGTCTTGATCCATATCCTCGTATTTCTGTTTTAACTTTATATTTATTTCTTCATGTAATTGTTGAAGATTCGTTGGATTTAGTAAAGTCGTATACAGTTGATTAACTACAAACTCATCTAATAGGGTTTTATTTATCTCCTTACATTTACAAGGATTTTCAAGTTTCTTTCTTTTACTGCAACGGTAAGACACATATTTACTTTTGTTTCTTCCTCCTATCCTACTACTTCCGTGATAGGCTGATCCACATTCAGCACATTCAACTAATCCTGTTAACAAATAGACTTCTTTTGCCTTATGTTGCCCTTTAGATCGACGTCGTTGTTTCAATAACTTTTGAACTAATTCAAATGTTTCTTCATCAACAATAGCAGGTACTCCATTAGGAATACGAATAATTTCTTCTTCATTCTTATTCTTACGATGCGATCTCTTCATACCGATTTGCTTTGGTTTCGATACGCTCCTATTAAATACATACTCGCCCTTGTACTTAGGATTTGTAAGTAAGTCATAAAAGGATGAAGTTGCACTAAATTTATTTCCTATTTTAGTCCGATAACCTAATAAATTGAGATACTCTGCCAGTTCACGATAACTCCATCCTTGAATGATTTTTTCAAACATAATTCTAATTCCACTTGCTTCATGTTCATTGATAATATACTTCTTTGTTTCAGGATCAACATCATAACCTAGGGGGGCTATTCCTCCATTGTGAATAGCTTTAAAAGCATTCTCTTTTAATCCTTTCATCACTTCCCTTGCTAAGTTTTGAGAGTAATACTGTCCAACACCCAATTGAATAATCTGTTGTAATTGACCTTCTGGTGTATCTGAAAACTGTTCAATGACACTAATCACCTTGACTCCATATAAAGCTAACTCACTTTCAATATTCAAAGTATCACGAACATTTCGCGAGAAACGGTCCATTTTATGAACAATTACCACATCAAATAAACCTTTCTTAGCATCTTCTATCATTCGTTGGAAGTTTGGACGATCTGTATTTGTACCTGTCAATGCCATATCAATATAATCACCAACAGGAGTATACTCATGTTCATCCATATATTTATAAATAGCTCTTAATTGTGCGTCAATGGATTCCTCTCGTTGATTACTACTACTAAATCGACAATAAGCTGCTGCCTTCATCGAATTCGATATTTTCATTTCAATACCCTCCTTGAATAAGCATTAATGAAGAACTTACTCTTAGCTCTTCATTAAAATAATATTTGTTTGAAAGACTTTTCAAAACTAATTATCGAACCTATCGATATCCTTGTTCTCTTAGTAATCATTCATAGCTAACCCCCGCTTTCTACCATAAATAAAGTTGCGAAAGATGCAAAAATATGTAAATGATTCAAAGTATCATCGTAACTTTCGCAAGAATCAAGGCTGTTCTTGCCTTTTGACAATTTAAGTTTATCACTACCTAAAACAACCTACCTTAGCTATCCAGAATTTAAAAAAAGAACTGGACAGCTCTAAAACGTACCCTATAAAGCTTTTTGTTATAATTAATTTATGAATTGTTGTTTGGAGAAGTTTAAAGTAAGCAATAAATTATATACACCTGAAATTGACGCGCTGCGTATCAAAAGCAAGGATTTCTTACATCGTACTTAATCATCCGGTTGTCCTAGAAAACGTGATTTGACTCTCGAAGAAGAATTGATTCGTACAACAGCTGAATTAGAAATTACAAAAACTGGGATAAATTATTAAAAAGTTGAAGCAACTGAGGATCATGACCAAGTAGTAAGTCCTAGTCAAAAGTTTAAATTGATTCATGAAATCATCACGAAGTATTCATTTAAAAATTTATTATCTCATTTATATGATAGTTGCAGTGTTTCTAGATCGGGATATTATCACTATTTTTCAGCGAGCGCAAAATTAGCTCTCCAAGAGCATCACATTCTCAAGAGGAAGAAGGTGTTAATGGCATTCTGAAAGAGATTGCATTTAAAGGACGTAAAAACAAAGGAGTCCACCAATTAACCATGGTTTTACATCGGACTTTAGACTATCAATACAATCACGAATCAGTCAATCGTATCATGCGTAAATATGGGCTATTAAGCTCTGTACGTCGTGCTAATCCTTATCGAAAAATAATAGAAGATCGCATCCACCCTAATCGTGTCAAACGCCAGTTTAAAATTAATAACCCAGGCAACGTTTTACTAACTGACATTACCTACTTACAATATGGAAAGACTCAAACAGCCTATCTTTCAACAATTCTCGATGCCGCTACGAATGAAGTAATTGCTTATCAACTGAGAGCTCATCTTAAAATAGATTTAGTACTAGAGACATTAGAGCACTTAACCTTCCCTTTATTCTTCCTATTGTTTTTGCTCAGTTTAAAAAATTCGAAAACTCTCAAATAATAAGGATAGTAATTATGATTGTTCTTGTCTTATTAATATTACTAAGTATTAATATTCAATTGAATAGAAAAGCTAAATTATCTCCTCAAGAAATAAAAAAACAATGAATTTAATCATTGTTTTTTATTTTGGCTCTGTTTTAGATAAATGTTGATAATCTATACTGAAATAAATGGCTCAATCAAAAAAACATAAAAAAAACAAGCGTTAATTGGAGTAGTACCTGTCAAGTAGACAATTAATAAAAAGAGAATTTATACGGCATGTAGTCTGAATTCAATTGGACTCATGCCGTATTTTGTTTGAATTCGTTTATGATTATAGTAATGAATATATTCAGTGATTGTCATTGACACTTCTTCTAATGTTTCAGATGTCCCAAAGTGAGGCATTTCTGCCTTTAGATGACGGAAGAAGTTTTCAATGCAGGCATTATCCCAACAATTTCCTCGGCGAGACATGGACTGAATAAGCCCCATATCAGCCACTCGTTTCATGTAATATTTATTTGTAAATTGAAATCCTTGATCGGTATGTAAAATGGCTTGTTCTGCTAAAGGTAATTTTGATAGTTGATTAAGGACACGAAAAACTTGCATCATATTTTGTGTTGGACTAACATCATAAGCGACAATTTCATGATTGTATAAATCTTTCACCGCACACAAATAAGCCCATTTAGGATAGGGCGCTTTAATTTTGATATAGGTGATATCCAGGCATAATTTTTGAAGTGGTTTTGTGGCGTGAAACTCACGATTTAAAACATTAGAAATATTTCCATGAGGTTGCGGACGACGTTTGAACTTTGGTTTAGGAAGCACACAAACTAAGTGGTATTTGTGCATGATACGACAAATGCACTTATGATTCACAATCCATCCATATTGATTAAGTAAAGCTTGTTTTATTCGTTTAACACCATAGGTTCCCTTTGATTCATTAAATACCTCTAACATCAAGCGGTAAAGCTCTTCATCACGATTAACTTGATTCTTAGAGTGACTTTTCTTCCACTTATAGTATCCAGCTCGTGAAACAGAAGTTAGTTTAAATAAGATAGACAAAGAAAACTCTGTTGAATATTCCCGAATAAATTCAAATTCAGCCTGCTTGGTTAGCACCCCCTTTTTCTCTCGATTGACTTTTTTAGTAATAAATTTTGAGCACGTAAATATTCCACTTCTTCTTCGAGGCTCATAAATTTTGTTTTAGGACGTCCTGTTGCTTGCTTACCTCGTCCGTCAATAAAAGCTGATTCACCGTTAGCTTGATAGGCTTTCGTCCAAACATAAATACGGTTTGAATCTTGAATTTTAAGCTGTTCACAAATAGATGAGCAAGACTGACCATTTAAATAAAGTTTAACAGCTTGAAGTTTTAATTCTGGTGAATAAGTAAAGTTGCGATTGATCTTTTTTGATTGCATAAGAAAAGTACCTCCATCGTAGACTCTAAAGCGATTTTATCGTAATTGATCGTGTCGCTTTTATTTTTTTGTCTACTATAGAGGTACTATATCAGATTACTTCTCTTTCTATTTGATTATATTTTTATTTCACTTTTACCCCTTTTTCCAAAAGAAATGCTTCAAATGCTTCATGTGTTCCTTTTGTAAATCCAGATATGCCAATAGGAACCATTACCACTTTTTCATAAATCAGCACCATGAAATGAGCAGTTTTTTTAATCGAAGTAATACGGTCATAATAAACGGTTAATTGAGAACCATTTCCTAAATAGTGCTCCATGTGATTCTCAAAAACGGATGTAGTTTTAATTAGAGGCTCATTATTGTTTAAGATGAGTTGTTGTTTATATAATTGCGCTCCTACTTTTTTAGGTATTCGATTACGCAAGATTAAAAAAGCTATTACGAATACTACACACATAACGAGCAGCCCGCCATCAAATCCAGATAACATAAAGACAATAATAGGTATTAAAAAATATATAATCGACACCGACAACAAGAAAAACCTTTGTTTTCTGGTTGCTACTTTGCTTATCTCTATAGCAGCTTCTTTTGTTAATGCAACATGATTTTCGAATAAAACTTCCAATTAGTACCCTCCTTTTTCATCCTTAGTCAATCTTCGCTTTATTATAACCTTTTTTTACCATATAATCAATGATTATATTCATCACAAGGATATATTACGATTATTAAATAAAATTAGCTATCAGATAAAGGTAGGTGTTCTGTCACGAATTTTCTCATTTGATATGACGGAGTAGCTTGCTTGTGATTGAACGTAAGCTTTCTGAATCTTTAATATTTCCTTTTCATCTTTGGCTGTGTTTTAAAAGAGTGTTGATATTTCTTTAAAACGGACTCTTTTGTTTTAATTATCGTTCAATCGTTTCAAAATAAAATAAGTCGTATCAATGTTTTTAAGCATCAACATTTATCTAAAACAGAGCCTATTATAAAGATATATTATTGAGCATATGGTAAAAAAAGGTTATAATATGAATATCTAAAAAATGTGTTAGAGAGGAATAGGAGGTAAACATGAAGATTTTATTCGAAAATGAAACTATATTAAATAAATTAGTTAATGTAGATGTCTGCAAGGTAACGCTTAACCCCTTTATTCGACCTATGCTTTTTATTGCGACATTTGTATACATATGCCTTGCAATATACGGCTATTTGTTTGAAGATTATATACTGGTTATGGTTTGTTTATTCTTAGTACCTGTTATGTTAATGACTCCCATTCACATTTATCGGTCGAATGGGGCAAAAGCTTATAAGCAACAAAAAGTTCTATTTGGTGATGAAGACCCCATCATTAATATAACTGTTTTTGAAGATTATCTTGAACTGAGTGGCGATTTTTCTGAAGCTAATAAAAATGATCTGCTGATTAATAAAGATAATCTTGATGCTAAGTTACCTCATCATCGCATTACTTCGGTACGTAAAACAAAGAACCTATTTGTATTAATTTATGAAAAAGAATTTGCTTTGGCAATTGATAAGGATAAATTCACTACGGGTTCATCCGAAAGATTTGAAGAATTTCTTTCAACTAAAGGGATAAAGGTGAAATAAAAATATAATCAAATGGAAAAAGAAGTAATATCTAAGTTAAGATTACTTCTCTTTTTTTATTGGCTCTGTTTTACATAAATATTGATGATTAAAAGCATTTAAACGACCCGTTTATCATGCAGTCGTTTAAATAATAAGGAGTTAAAACGAGCCTATTTAAAAATGTTTGTTTTTTTACGTTTAAAATGCTAATTTTTTTAGACGATAATAACTTTGTATTTTATATTGTAAAAAACAATGCAATTTAGCTTTTTGCATCCCAAAACTAAAACTGATGCTAAAACACAGCGTTTCTTTTTTAAACTATAGTTGGTATTTTCATAATTTTCTCTATATCAAATAAAAAAGAAAAGCTTAGCTCATTAAAAACTAAGCTTTTCCTGTTTGATAATTAATATTAAGAAATAACAAATGAAAGTGTCATTGCGCTATTAAAATAAATAGATCCTTCTTGAATCTCAGACATTAACTCATTTTTCTTAGAAGCATCAGTAACAATTTCATCTTCATAACTGTTCACTTTTACTACGACACGAAATGTATTATCGTCAAAAGATACGCCATCAACTTCATAACCCTTTTGTACAAGATAGTTTTCTACATTGTTTAATTGTTTTTCAATTAGCAAATCACTTCCCTTTTCTGCCGTTCCGATTAAAACAAATGCACTTACCATGAATAGTATCATTTTCTTCATTATCGTTCCCCCCTCAAATATAATTTTCCTAATTGTACCAAATATTTATTTTATTAGTCAATTTATTTTGTTTGTTATGTTTATTGACAATCTACATTTAAGATATCCTTTACACAATTAATGTTATTCTTAGACGAATATTATACGAAAGCAGAAAGTCTCGTTCTAATCGCCTCAACTGAACATTCTGTATAACAATAAATTGTTAATTTTTTGTAAAAGATATATAATGTGATTAGCAACAGAGTGAAGGGAGAGGAGTCAATTGAAATATATAAAATTATTATTATCTGCTTTAGTAATTCTTGCAGCAATATCAGTATTCATGGGATATAGTAAAAGTATGCCTATTATGCTTTTTATGTTAGCTATAGTAAATGTTGTAACTGCATGGGAAAGTTATCACAAGAACAAAATAGGTAGTATCCTATTATTTATAGTAGCACTTTTTATAGGATTTGTTTCTATTTTTTCTTAAAGGGAGCCTGCATCGGCATTTACATCCCCCAACAATACGACTCATAATTAATTGTCCAACCAACTTATATAAGAGGGAATAATTTAATGAAAGAATGACATCATAACAAAAAGCGGCCGATAAAATATAACGGTCGCTTTTACTTTTAGAAAATTTTTATTTATATCAACACTCTTTTAAACCAGACCCAAAGAAAAAGAAACTATCATTCTTTACCTGTGTTGTAAAAATGTGAAGACTAATTTGCATTTCACTTCTACCCCCTCCTTTTTTTGAGTACAATTGAATTGTAAAAATAATATAAGGGGGGGAGTTGGATGATTCAAAAAATTGGAATGATATTAATGATGTTATCTTTAGTTGGCTGTAGTACAGCAAAAGATATTGAGAAACTTGAATTCCAAAATGAAGAACAACATGAAGTGAAAAATGAGGAACAAACAGTAGTTTATTCTTTTACAGGGGAAAATGAAAATCTTAGTTTAGATAATGGAGTAATCGTTCTATCACCAACACAGCAAATTCTTTATGGAGGCGAATTACAAAACAATCAGGAAGACGTATCAGATGTTTTGAATTATTCAGTGGAGTTTTTCATTTTATCTGATAAAGGAAAAGAGAGTTTATTCACTTATGGAACAGGTGATATTACTGAAAGGAATGAAGGGTTGACAAGAGAGAACTTAATAGTACCAGGCGTAACAAGTGAGAAAATATTCACAACTAATATTGAAGATAATATTAAAAATAATTTTTATATTGCAGTGACTATTACTAAAACAAATGGAGATAAACAAAATTATCAAATAAAGTTAGACGCAACAGAAGTAACACAAACTATTGATAATAATTAATGATTATTATTTACCATAAAAAAATCCTACGAATAAATGTATCCGTAGGATTTTTTATATACATAACTTTAAGAAAACCTCCAAATTGGAGGTGATAATCCCATGACTAAGATGGGAAAGTATCTCCAGTTTATCAGATTAAGAGCAAACTGTCAATACTCACTGGTTCCCTCTATTCACGTAGTTCTATTCAATTTAACAATAATATTATCTACTACAGCTTTTGCTTATTAATTTTTCCAGTTTCTCTAATAGAGTAAATGTGCAATAAAAAATTGTAAAGATGATCCCTACAGAACAACAAATAACACTCCATGTATTAGATGACTCAACGCTCAGATTAGGCAATAATGTTTGTATTAAATTATTTAAACCAATACCAAAAACTATAAATACTAAAATTGTATATAAAATAGTTTTCCCTATTTTTTTATAAACTCTTTTTCCATCAGCATAAAACTCTTGTTCCTTTTGATCAAACATAGTCCATCCTCCCCCATAAGTTTCTATTAGTGACTATAATTTATTATATCTATTATACCATATAACGGTATTTTAATTTATCTTTATCAAATGAATTTCGGAGTTCTATTGCTAATCATATCATTTTTATAACGTTGAATTAATCACCCTATAATGATATGATTAATATTAAAAATATTGGTAGGTGATAAGTTGTGCAAGAGAAGGAAAATAAATCAATTGTTCATTATGTAATTAGTTGGATAATCATTGTATTAGTAGTTTCTTTTGTTTTGTTTTTTGGGGCATCATTATTAACTAACACACAGGTAACAACAATTGTTTGGGAAGATGCATTGCAAATTCTTGGGTTTTCTACAACCATTTCAACTATTATAACATGCACACAATTTTTAGCAGATAAATTAAAATAAAAGTCTCTCACTCATGGGAGACTTTTATTTTTTCTTAAACATCAATATTTTTGTAAAACAGAGCCTTAGGTTAAAAAGCTTCATTCCCTTTATTTCAGGAGCAAGTGTTTCTATTTGTTGACGATTCGTCAAATATAATTAAGTCTTCAGCACAAGGAAGAGTTTCTATCCAGGTAAGCACCTTCTCCCATTCAGACGTTGATTGGTGTTTGCAATAATGTTGATAAATAGCTCTTAATTCTGCATAAGTTAAAACAATTATTTTTGTTTGTAAGAATCCTTCTGGCAGCAAGGTTTTAGCTTGTCGTACTAAAGAAATTTTTTCATTCATATTTTCAGTAGTAATCCACTTTAAACGAATTTCATTTAAAGCTTCAACAATCATCCTTATTAGAGCTT
>NZ_CALIOS010000022.1:0-2523 GCF_938044715.1 uncultured Turicibacter sp. | reverse complement strand
TCCTATTCCACGATTTTTCAAACGCTTTGTACAACGGAGCGAATTGAAGAGTTATTTAATTGGGTCGAAGAAACGAAGCCTCTTCAAGAAAAAGTAGATCAAATTATGCGTTCATATTATGGAGTTGCGGATAAGGAATCATTATTTATGTCGATGGTCGGGTGTTTGTGTTTAGAAGGGATTTGTTTTTATAGTGGGTTTTATTTACCTTTATGGTTAGCTGGACAAGGGAAAATGGTTAATAGTGGGGAAATTATTAACTTAATTTTACGAGATGAAAAATTGCACACAGTAGGAGTCGGATTTTTTGCTCAGCAATTATTAAGTGAATTTGATGAATCGATTCAAGCTAAGTTGAAGCAACAAGCGGTTGAGATGATGCAAGAAATCTATGAAGTAGAAGTAGAGTATTCAAAGGTGTTATATGAGAACTTAGACATGATTGATGACGTTGTAAGTTATATTCAGTATAATGTGAATTACGCCTTACAATGTTTAAATTTAAACCCTTTGTTTGACATTGTTGAAAGTGACATTAATCCAATCGTTTTAAACGGAATTTCTACTGAAACGAAAAATCATGACTTTTTCTCAACGAAAGGAAATGGTTATATTAAGACCACAAAAGTAGAAATGTTAAAAGATGAAGACTTCTTATTTTAGTTCAGAGCTTCTCTGTTTTTTCTACAAAATTAGTCATTTTTATAAAATGGCTAATTTTTTTTATTAAAAAAATACTGAAAAAGCTAAAAAACGACAATTAAAACGGTTTCAATCAGGCTTTTTTTGTGCGAAAATAGATAAAAATGAAGAATAAAATTGAGGTTCGTCAAAATGATGGGAAAATATGCATAATATTGTTGATTTCAAGACGTGGATTCGATAAAATTTGATTATAAAAACGAGAGAACGATATTAATTTTGACATTAAGCGAGGTGGTAGCATGCAACAATTCTTGTTGGTTACAGTCATGATTGTCATTGCCATTATAGCTTTGGGTATGCTTATCTACTTCTTATTACCTAATAAGCGAAACGATGAGCTGGCATCCAAACAATTAAATGAAATCGAATCAAATGTGGATGCATTAGATTCTTTAGAATCGGTGACGGTGATAGATGTTAAATTTAAAGGATATAATGGAAGATTTACTTATTCAACGTTACATGATAATGTCTATAAAGATCAATATGTATTGGTTTTAACACAGGATGGAATTCGTTGTGCAAAAGTTGTATCAAATCCAAAACGTTTAAGAGTAAGTGATTTACCATTTCCACCCTTTTTACTTCAAAGTATTATTTGTGTCGCCGATGAATCTGATTTAGATTATTACAATTAATAAAAAATGAGTAAAAGGATTTGAAAATAAAAGCGAACTATGATAAATTATTTCAAGACACCTTAAAAATAGAGACGACTTAATTAAGTGAAGTCAAATAGAATCATGATTTTTTTCAATTCTAAAGAAAATCTTGGGTAGGTGTTTAAAAAGAGTTATCATCTTACAAAAACGTTATAAAAAATCTAGGCAGTATTTTAAATATTTTGTCAAAAGGTTGTTATCATCTATTTCAAAAAAAGATTCGAAAATAAAAAGCTCAAAGAATCAACACGTGTTTTTAGTAATCGTATAAAGTGCAAGAACATATGAAGTCATGAAAAGAAATTATAGGAACATGAAGTAGTTAGTAGTTTGATAATGAATACCTTTACTCAAGTGAGTGAAAGGTATTTTTTTTGAGAGTCTATGGAATAAGATAAGAATTAATGCGTTAAATGAATAAGTTGAAAAAAACATCTTACAATAGTAAAGAGTTTTTTTAGATGAAATTCGTTTAAATAAAGAAGTTGTAAGTGTGCAAAGTATTGCAATATTTGTGTTTTTTTGTTATTATCAAGAGGATGCATATATAAGCTTACTCTAAATTGAGATAAAACTAGGAGGAATCATAATGGCAATTACAGCAGCTATGGTTAAAGAATTACGTGAAAAAACTAGTGCAGGTATGATGGATTGTAAAAAAGCATTAGTAGAAACAAATGGAGATATGTCAGCTGCAATCGATTGGTTACGTGAGCGCGGAATCTCTAAAGCAGCTAAAAAATCTGATCGTGTTGCAGCTGAAGGATTATGTTCAGTAGCTATCGATGGAAATACAGCAGTTATTTTCGAATTAAACTCTGAAACAGACTTCGTTGCTAAAAATGAGCAATTCTTAACTTTATTAGATAAATTAGGAAAAATCTTAGTAGCTAACAAACCAGCTTCAGTTGAAGCAGCATTAGAAATCGCTGTTGATGGAGTAACAGTTAACGAAATGTTAATCGAAGCAACTTCAACAATCGGAGAAAAAATCACTTTACGTCGTTTAACAGTTGTTGAAAAAGCAGATAATGAATTCTTCGGATCTTACTTACACATGGGTGGACGTATTGCTGCGTTAACAGTAGTTGAAGGTAAAGAAGAAGTAGCTAAAGATGCTGCAATGCATGCTGCTGCAATCAACCCTCAATACTTA
>NZ_CALIOS010000021.1:0-32045 GCF_938044715.1 uncultured Turicibacter sp. | reverse complement strand
AACTTTAGCAAGTATGTATGCCATCAATGCGGTTACGAATATGCCAATTATTCGTCCAGTTGCGACACTTGATAAAAATGAAATTATTGAGATTGCGAAACACATCGATACTTATGATATTTCAATTCGTCCATATGAGGACTGCTGTACGGTCTTTGTTCCGGAACATCCTGCAACAAACCCTTCATTAGAAAAATGTATTGAATTTGAACAAAACTTTGATTTCGAATCATTAGTGCAAAAATGTATTGATGAAACAGAAATTATCACAGTACGTGCCGGAGAAATGATTGAGTTAGAAGATAATGCCGTTTGTGCATTAAATGATTTATTCTAAAAAAAAGCTAAAAGAAGAAATTCTTTTAGCTTTTTTTATTTTCAGTTAATAAAGATCAGACTTTAAATGGTTTTTTAGACTAATTTTTCAATAATATTCCATAAAAACAGTTACAAAAAGCGTTTTTTTGACCTAAAAATTACTATTTTGTGAAATAATAAACGCTTTCACTACGTTTTCATTAGACAAATAATTCACAATGTAATATAATTACAACTGTAAGTAAGTGAATGTATTCACAATCTTGAGGAGGAGTCGGAATGACTAATAAAATTACAAATGTAGATGAATTAATGTCAACTCTTGAAACAGTACGCGCAGCACAAAGAGAATTTGCTAAATTTACGCAAGAGCAAGTAGATGAATTATTCTATAAAGCAGCGATGGCAATCAATAATTTACGTATTCCGTTAGCTCAAATGGCAGTTGAAGAAACTGGAATGGGATTAGTTGAAGATAAAGTGATTAAAAACCACTATGCTTCTGAATATATTTACAATAAATATCGTGATGAAAAAACTTGTGGAGTTTTATCTGAAGATTTATCATTCGGTATCCAAAAAGTTGCAGAACCTGTAGGAGTAATTGGGGCGGTTATTCCAACAACAAACCCAACATCAACTGCATGTTTCAAATGTTTAATGGCTATTAAAACTCGTAATGCAATCGTTATCTCTGCGCATCCACGTGCTAAAAACTGTACAAACTATACAGCAAAAGTAATTCGTGAAACAATCGAAGCAGCTGGAGCACCAAAAGGATTAATTGCATGGATTGACGAACCAAGTATCGAGTTAACAAATACAGTTATGAAAGAAGTAGATTTAATTTTAGCAACAGGTGGGCCAGGAATGGTTAAATCAGCTTATTCTTCAGGAACACCAGCAATCGGGGTAGGGGCAGGAAATACACCAGTTATTTTCCACAAAACATGTAATGTTCCAATGGCAGTTAACTCATTATTATTATCAAAAACATTTGATTATGGAGTAATCTGTGCGTCAGAACAATCAATCATCGTTGATGAATCAATTTATGAAAATGTTAAAGCTGAACTTAAAAAACGTGGAGCTTTATTATTAAATAAAAAACAATTAGATGCTGTTCGTGAAACAATCATTGTTAACGGAGCATTAAATGCTAAAATTGTAGGACAACCTGCATGGAAAATCGCTGAATTAGCAGGATTTGAAGTCCCTAAAGATACTAAAGTATTAGTAGGTGAAGTAACGGATACTTCATTAGAAGAGCCATTCGCTCATGAAAAATTATCAGTTGTATTAGCAATGTACAAATCAACTAACCATGAACAGGCAGTTGAAATGGCCTATACATTAGTAGAACACAGTGGATTAGGACATACATCAGCCATTTATGCAGATGAGTTACGTGCAGAAGCTGACATTCAAGCAATGGCATCTCGTATGCGTACAACAACATTCTTAATCAACCAACCAACTGCACACGGAGGAATTGGAGATTTATTCAACTTCGCTTTAGCACCATCATTAACATTAGGTTGCGGGTCTTGGGGAAATAACTCAGTATCAGAAAACGTTGGACCTAAACACTTAATTAATATTAAAACAATTGCTAAAAGGAGAGAGAATATGCTTTGGTTCAAAGTGCCTGCAAAAGTTTACTATAAATTTGGATGCTTACCAATCGCATTAGAAGATTTAAAATTTGATGGTAAAAAACGTGCATTCATCGTAACAGATAAAGTATTATTCGATTTAGGATATACAAAACATGTAACAGATGAATTAGATAAATACGGAATTCAATATACAATTTGTACAGATGTACATCCAGATCCATTATTATCAGATGCTAAAAAAGGTGCTCAAGCCATGGCTGAATTCAAACCTGATACAATCATTGCATTAGGTGGAGGATCTGCAATGGATGCAGCTAAAATCATGTGGGTATTATATGAACACCCAGAAACAAACTTCCAAGACTTAGCAATGCGTTTCATGGACGTTCGTAAACGTATCTTCCGCTTCCCTCAAATGGGTAAAAAAGCTAGCTTAGTATGTATCGCAACTTCAGCTGGTACAGGTTCTGAGGTAACGCCATTCGCTGTTATCACTGATGATGAAACAGGAGTAAAATACCCATTAGCTGACTACGAATTAACACCAACAATGGCGATTGTTGACCCAGTGTTAATGTTATCAATGCCAAAAGGATTATGTGCTGCTTCAGGTATCGACGTTTTAACTCATGCCTTAGAATCATTAGTAGCAACAGTAGCAACTGAATACACAATTCCATTATCATTAGAATCAGCTAAATTAGTATTCGATTACTTACCAGAATCTTACCATGGTGGGGCAGAAGCTAAAGTAGCGAAAGAGAAAATGGCTAATGCATCATGTATGGCAGGTATGGCATTCTCTAATGCAATGTTAGGATTATGTCACTCAATGGCTCATAAATTAGGATCAGCATTCCATATTCCTCATGGTATTGCAAATGCTTTATTAATCAACGAAGTTATTAAATACAATGCAACAGATGCACCATTCAAACAGGGAACATTCCCTCAATACGAAACTCCTCAAGCCATCGAACGTTATGCAAAAGCTGCTGAGTACTGTGGATTAACAGGACGTACAAATGAAGAGAAAATTCAAGCATTATTAAATAAAATCAATGAATTAAAAGCTGAAATCAATATTCCAATGAGTATCTCTGAATGTGGCGTATCAGAAGCTGATTTCTTAGCAGCAGTAGATAAATTAGCAGTAGATGCATTTGATGATCAATGTACAGGGGCTAACCCACGCTACCCATTAATCGAAGATATCAAACAATTATATTTAAATGCTTTCTACGGTGAAGCAAAATAATTAAAGTATTAATAAAAAAACTCCCTCACGCACACGAGGGAGTTTTTTATGATCTTAAAAATAGTCCTTTACTAAAACAGAAATAAGGACTAAATTAAAATTTTAGAATAGAAAAAGTTTTCTTCGCATAAAAAAATCCCTTAAAAGATAAATCAAGGGATTTTTTAAATTTTATTATTGATTCGCAACGACAACTTTACCGTCTTCAATACGATAAATAACATCACTATGCTGCGCGACACGGTCAGAGTGAGTGACAACAATGATACATTTATTAAATTGATGAGCTAAAACACGGAATAAGTCACAGATTTCTGCTTCTGTTTGAGAATCTAAGTTTCCAGTCGGTTCATCGGCAAAAATCAGATCAGCTCCGGTAACAAGCGCACGAGCAATTGCGACACGTTGTTGTTCTCCCCCAGAAAGTTGTTTAATAAATTTATGAGCTTTGATTTTTGAAATACCAAGTTTCTCTAAAAATCCTAAGGCTATTTCACGTTTATTTTTAGGCATTTCATTATCTGTAATTTTCATCGCCATTTCAACATTTTCAACAGCTGTTAAATAAGGAATCAAGTTGAAAGACTGGAATACGATTGCCATATGATTACGACGATATTTCACAAAACCAATTTCTTGAATCGGTTTTCCGTCTACAATCACTTGGCCTTGTTGGATATCGTCAAGTCCCGCTGCAATTGAGAGTAACGTTGATTTTCCAGATCCAGATGGACCTAAAATAGAATAAAACTGTCCACGTTCAAACGTACAATTGACATCTTCAAGGACAATACGGCGAATATCACCGTCAACATAAGCATGAGAAAGATTTCTTAACTCTAAGATAGACATTATAAGGCACCTCGCTTTATCGAATGGTTAAAATAGTTTTTGGATTATATCGCATGATGAAGATAATCGGAATAAAGGTACTAACAGCAACAACTAGAAGTCCATAGGCCATTAATTCAAGATAAACAATTGGATCGAGTTCAATATTAAAGCTTGTGACGAAGTCAGTATATTGTAATGTTGAGCTTTCGTTACTATACATTTGCTCAGGAACATAAATATTAAAATTATTTGATTGCGTCATCGCGCTTTCCATTTGGGTTTGTAATAGTTGTTGTCCGTAGTATTTAGCGATAAAATTACCAGAAACAATTGATAAGCTAAAGGCTACTAAGGCAATAATTAATAACTCGCTCATTAATTGACCAATGACTTTAAGTTTACTTTCACCAAGAGATAATAGAACCCCAATTTCATATTCACGGCTTTTTAACGTTAATGAAGTAATTAAACTTAAGATTAAAATTCCAGCTCCAAACACAATGTAAATAATTAAATTTGACGTTTGAGTCATGCTATCAATTGATTTAGCAATTGAATCATACGTTGAATTCCCAACTTTTAAAACATGATATTCAGAAGGTAATAAGCGTGTATTATCTTCGATAAAATCACGCACTTTTAGAGGATCTTTTAATAAATAACCGATGGTATTCGGTTGAACTTCACTATATTGCTCTAAATATTCGTCTGCTTCTTCTTGTGTCCAATACCCCTGGGCAATACTTTCTTGAATTGATTCCTTTTGTACTTCAAAACTTAACTCATAAGCGACATTATAAGGCACATAAATTTGAGTCGCCACACGTTCTGTCATCCATGTGTCATTTTGGTCGGCTGCACTTAAATTTCGATAAATTCCAACAATTTCAAAATCATTTTCAGTTGTACTTGGAAGTGCTGCTTCTTCAGCATCCCAAACCATTTTGAAATCGACAGGGAGCGTATCTCCAACAGATAAATTATTTGCTTTAGCAAGGTTTTCTTCAATAACTAGCACATAATTGCTATTAGCGACATCATCTTCATTAATTCCACGTCCATCTACAATTTCAATCGTTCCACTGGCTACTTTAAATTCACTAGAACTTGATCCTAACATTTCATAGTAATCTGGTTCTTGGAACGTTTCAGTATTTCCTTCTGAATCAGTACTTGTAATCCAATTTCCCCCGCCTTGGCTATTAGGATCTTTGTATGCCTTAATTGAACGAATTAAAGCAGTTGATTGTGTACTTAAATCAAAAGCTTCCACATCGTTTGAACGACCAATTTCAAGGGCAGTCTCAAGCGAAATGTTTGGCATGGGATCTGTTTCCGAGTCAACAAATCCAAGCTCTTGAGCACGCCAATATCTATCATAATCTTGAGTGTAATAAATGATAGGAGTCATTTGACTAAGTGTTGCATTGGTTGCCTTCTCAGTCCCTTTAAGAATAAAAATTCCTGTTACGATGAGATTGGAAATGACAAACATAACTAAAAAAATCATTAATGATTTCATCGGCTTACGAATATTTTGTTTCCAAGCACGAAATAAAAAATCCATGTATAGTTCTCCCCTTTATAATAAAAATAATGGATAAAATAATAAAACTTACCATTTCATCTGTTTTATATTTTATCATAAAGAGTAGCTAGAAACGTGTCTGAGTCATTAAATTAAGAAATTCTTAAGAATTAAAAAAGTAGCACCGAAGTGCTACTTTATCACTTATTTAATTGTAACAAATCGATTCAATGGAAACACCTCATTTAACATATCACTTAGTGTTTGAACAAAAGTTAACTGATACACGAGATTTATAACAAACTAGTGCTAAACCAGTACAACGGAAACACCTCATTTACGTTATAGTGTTAAATCATACACAACCACATCATTTATAATAAATCAGTGAATAAACGGTACAATGGAAACACCTCAATTACGCTCATTTAGCGTTTTATAGTACAGAAGCAAACACCACATTTATAACAAATTAGTGCTTAATCAGTACAACGGAAACACCTCATTTATGATGATTTAGTGTCTATTAGAATCAATTGTTAAAGTTGGCGGATTGGATTTCATGTTTTATCCCTCGCATTTTTGATAATAAAATCGTGATAACAACTTAAAACTTTGGCGGATTAGCTAACATAACATCATCCTCACATTCTACAAAAACTGCAAAACATTGAGTAACAGTAAGTGCATAATCAAGAATTTCTAATTAAAGAAAATTCAACTCCAAAAACGTTGGTGGATTAGATTCCATCCTTGATCCCTCACATTTCTTTAAGAGTTTGTGACACTGGATCTTTCGTGTTTTTCACGGTAATAATTTTATCAAAACTTTGGCGGATTTGCATTCATCTTGATCCCTCACGTTTAATTAGAATTTGACGTGATATTTAAATAAGTTGGCGGAATATCGTTCATGTTATGACCTCACAGTCTTGTTTGATAAAACGGACCTTGACGCTTTGACATGAAACAGTATACCTAGTTTAATTATTGTTGGTTTTGAGAAGCACCTAATTGTGATTGAGCTTGTTTCACTAAACGTTTAGTGATTTCACCACCAACAGATCCGTTTTGACGAGCTGTAGCATCAGCTCCTAAAGTAACACCTTGTTCACTAGCAATCTCATATTTCATTTGATCGATAGCAGCTTGTGCTGATGGGACAACTAATTTGTTTGATGAGTTGTTTGAATTGTTTGTCATGTTGTTCACCTCCTGACAATAAATATAATATCCATCCATCGACAAATTCATACGAATCTATCGATGGAAATTTATTCATATTTTTTAGAAGCTTAGTAGTAAAGAAAATAACGTTGGCCCAATCGTTATTTTTGTGAAGTTCCACTCATTTGTTGCTGTGCCATTGCAACTAAACGTTTCGTAATTTCACCACCGACTGAACCGTTAAGACGTGAAGATGTATCAGCACCTAATTCGACACCAAATTCGCGAGCAATCTCATATTTCATTTGATCAAGAGCAGCTTGAGCACCAGGAACCACTAATTTATTACGACTTGACATATTAATAACCTCCTGTAATGGTAATCTTGAATGATACTTCTGTTTCTTTTTCTTTAAAACTAAATTTAAATCCGGTTATTTTAAGTTTTGTTTAGCTTGGGCAATTAAACGTTTTGTAATCTCACCGCCAACAGCTCCATTTTCTTGAGCTGTTGCAGTACGTCCAAAGTTAACACCAAGTTCTTTAGCAATTTCGTATTTCATTTGATCCACGGCTTCTTGAGCACCAGGAACGATTAATTTATTACGAGTAGCCATAGGGGGCACCTCCCGATAGATATCAATTGTAACTTTAATGACAATTGAAGTTGAATAACAAAACCTTTAAATTAAATTCATAACTATTTTTGGTTAGTATAGCTTGATCCAAGTTGTGATTGAGCTTGTTTCACTAAACGTTTAGTGATTTCACCACCAACTGAACCGTTTTGACGAGCTGTAGCATCAGCCCCTAAAGTCACACCTAATTCACTAGCAATCTCAGCTTTCATGTTATCAATTGCAGCTTGAGCACCAGGAACCACTAATTTATTACGGTTTGCCATGATTGTCACCTCCTGACAATCATAATTTGTGCAGATTCGACAAAATAATACACTTAAATAAATATTTTTTTAAAAAAATCAGTTGTAAGATTCAAAAATAGTGTATAGTAAAGAAGACGAATTAAATAAACAATCAATATAATAGGTGATGAGATGTTAATTGAATCAAATAATAACCCTAAATTTAAAAAATGGGCGAAACTAAAACAAAAAAAATATCGATACCAATCTCTTGAGTACATTGTCGAAGGGGAACACTTAGTTTTAGAAGCTATTAAAATGAATGTCGTGAAAGAAGTCTTAGTTAAAGAAGGAACAACTCTTCATTTAAACGAAGATTATCATGCCGTTTCAAATATTTATCTTTTAAAAGAAAATTTATTCGAACAAATTGCTTCAACCGAAACACCCCAACCGATCATGGCTGTCTGTGAAATGAAAACAATGAACATTAAAAACCAACATCGTTTGCTATTACTTGATCGAGTGCAAGATCCAGGCAACTTAGGAACATTACTAAGAAGTGCGGTCGCATTTGGATTTGATGGAGTCATTCTTGGAGATGGATGCGTTGATTTATATAATGAGAAAGTGATTCGTTCAACGCAAGGTGCCATTTTTAAATTACCTATTTTGAATCAAAACTTAGAAGAAGCTGTGACATCATTAAAAGAACAAGGGGTTCGAATTTATGGAACGAGTCTTCAAAATGGTCGTCCTTTAAATGAAATAGAAGAAACGATGAAAATGGCTTTCATTCTTGGAAATGAAGGAAGTGGCGTTTCAAAAGAGTTATTAAGTTTGACAGATGGAAATATTTTTATTGAAATGAGTGAAAATATTGAATCTTTGAATGTTTCGATTGCTGGAAGTATTATAATGTATCGTTTTCGTCAATAATAAGGGTGAATGTTTCCCATACTAAATAGTGAACAACACAATTATTCATCATATACTTTACTCTCGATATAAATTGTGTTACAATATTTTAACATAGTATTGCGTGTAAGAGTGGGGCTTCCCACTCTTTTGTATTATGGTCAAAATGTTTGAAAGCGGTGAAATTCTAATGTCAAATATCGTTGCAAAAACAGAAGAATTAGTTAAACCAATTTGTGAAGCTAATAATGTTGAATTAGTTGATGTTGAGTATGTAAAAGAAGGTCAAAACTTCTTTTTGCGCGTGTATGTTGATACACCAGAAGGAATCGACATCGATCAATGTGCTGATGTAGCAGAAGCACTAAGCGAGAAACTAGATCAACATGATTATATTGAAGATGAGTACATGTTAGAGGTTTCATCACCAGGCGCTGAACGTCCTTTAAAAACAAAAGAAGCCGTTGCTGAATCAATTGGTGCGTATATTAATGTAAAGACGTATAAAGCAATTGATGGACAAAAAGAGTTTGAAGGACATCTAATAAAATTTGAAGAGGATATTTTAACTCTTGAAGTTTTAGTGAAAACACGTAAAAAGGTAGTTGAAATACCTTATGATAAAGCTGCGAAGGTTCGTCTTGCGATTAAATTTTAAGGAGGATAAAAAAGGATGAATACGAAAGAGTTTTTTGCTGCTCTAGAATTACTTGAAAAAGAAAAAGGTATTTCTAAGGATATTATTATTGAGGCATTTGAGCATGCATTAATCAGTGCTTATAAAAAGAATTTTAATCAAGCGACAAATGTTAAAGTTGAGATTAACGAAGTCACTGGAACAGTGAAATTATATCAACAAAAAACAGTGGTTGAAGAAGTGACAAGACCACAAGAACAAATTAGCTTAGATGAAGCAATGCGATTAAATCCACACTATCAAGAAGGGGATATCATCAACTTCGAAGTAACTCCTAAAGATTTTGGACGTATCGCGACTCAAACAGCTAAACAAGTCGTGAAACAACGTATTCGTCAAGCAGAACGTGATAACTTATTCCAAGAGTTCAAAGATCGTGAAGGTGAAATTGTAACTGGAATTGTTGTAAAAGATGATGGGAAACATGTTTTTGTAGACTTAGGAAAAATTGAGGCATTACTTCCAATACGTGAAATTATGAATCCAGATGAAATCAAACCAAATTCTCGTATTAAAGTGTACATTAGTAAAATTGAGTCAAAAAATAAAGGACCTGTGGTATATGTATCACGTAAAGATCCAAACTTAATTAAACGCTTATTTGAATTAGAAGTCCCAGAAATCTATGATGGAACAGTTGAAATTATGTCTGTTGCACGTGATGCTGGAGATCGTACAAAAATCTGTGTGGCTTCAGAAGATGAAAATGTCGATCCAGTAGGAGCATGTGTAGGTCCATCAGGACAACGTGTTCAAAACATTGTAGACGAGTTAAATGGTGAGAAAATTGATATCATTCAATTCTCTAAAGATCCAGCTGTATTAGTGGCAAATGCTTTAAGTCCAGCTCAAGTGTCAAAAGTTGTCGTGGATGAAGCAAAAAAAGCAACAGTTGTCCTTGTTCCAGATAACCAATTATCATTAGCAATTGGTAAGCGTGGACAAAATGCTCGTTTAGCTGCTCAATTAACAGGATGGAAAATTGATATCAAACCTGAATCAGAAGCAGATAATTTAGGTATTGAATTATAATTCTAAATCGCGCAAGGAGGTCGCTCAATGAAACAAAAGAAAATCCCTATGCGTAAGTGTGTCATTACAGGTGAACAACAACCGAAAAAAGATTTAATTCGTGTGGTTCGTGGAACCGATGGCGAAGTGTCAGTTGATCCAACTGGAAAGAAAAATGGACGTGGTGTTTATCTTCATTTAACACCTGAAGTTGTCGCTTTAGCTAAAAAGAAAAATGTTTTAAGTCGTCATTTAGAAGTTGAAGTCCCAGAGACTATCTATGAAGAATTAGAGCAATTAGCAGGGAAGCAAATGAAATAGGTGATGTGAATGAATCAACAGTGGTTAAGTTTTCTTGGCTTAGCATTAAGTGCAGGAGCGGTTATCACAGGTGAACAAATGGTAGTGCAGGCAATTCAAGCTAAAAAAGTGCATTTAGTTATCTTAGCTGAAGATACGTCAGCTAATACGTTTAAAAAAGTAACGGATAAATGTCGCTTTTATAATGTTGAATGTGTGCAAAAAGCCGACAGCTTAGAATTAGGTCATGCCTTAGGAAAGGAATTCCGAAAAGTTGTCGGAATTACCAATCCCAACTTTGCAAAAGCATTAAGTAAGAAAATGAATGCATAAGAGAGAGGTGACATAATGAGGGTTCACGAATATGCAAAACAATTTAATGTTTCAAGTAAAGAGGTGTTGCAAGTTTTAGAAGAAAACAACATCTCAGTAAAAAGTCATATGTCAGTGTTAGGAGACGATGTTATATTGATGCTAGATAAAAATTTTAAAAACGAACAAGGTTCAAAAATCGAAGATGTAAACAACACAGAAAAAGAAACAACAAATGAGACAGACGATTTATTTAAATACGATGATTATTTAGAAGTTAACCGTCCAAAAATCACTAAAAAGAAAAAAGGTTCAAATCAAAAGAAAATTAAAAATGAAAAAAGCGATCGTATCGCAAACGTTCCAGTTAAAGAAGATGCTGAAGCAAACATTGTTTACTATAGTGAAGATTTAACAGTAGGTGAATTAGCAGAACGTCTTGGAAAATCAACTGGAGAAATCGTAAAACAATTATTAATGCTTGGAATGATGGCAACAGTTAACCAAACATTAGATCGTGAAACAGTTGAATTAGTAGCTGAAGAAGCTGGATTCGAAGTTAAAGATAAAATCTTTACAGATGTGATTGAATTTGAAAAAATCGTTTTAGAAGATTCAGAAGAAGATTTAGAAAAACGTCCACCAGTTGTGACAATCATGGGACACGTTGACCACGGTAAAACAACTTTATTAGATGCGATTCGTAACTCGCGTGTTGTAACTGGAGAAGCTGGAGGAATCACACAACATATCGGTGCATACCAAGTAAATCATAATGGAAATGTGATTACATTCTTAGATACACCAGGACATGCTGCCTTCACTTCAATGCGTGCTCGTGGAGCACAAGTTACAGATATCTGTGTTCTTGTTGTCGCAGCAGATGATGGGGTGATGCCTCAAACAAAAGAAGCAATCGATCATGCAAAAGCAGCTGGAGTTCCAATTATCGTTGCGGTTAATAAAATGGATAAACCAACAGCGAACCCAGATCGCGTAATGCAAGAATTAACAAACTTCAACTTACTTGCTGAGGAGTGGGGAGGAGATACCATCTTCGTTCGTCTTTCAGCATTACAAGGTGAAGGAATTGATGAATTACTTGAAATGATTAACTTAGTATCTGAAATGGCTGAGTTAAAAGCGAATCCAAAACGTTTAGCGACAGGTACTGTAATCGAAGCGAAACTTGATAAAGGTCGTGGACCAGTTGCAACATTATTAGTTGAAAATGGAACATTACGTATTGGAGATTCAATCGTTGTAGGTAACACTCATGGACGTGTTCGTGCGATGGTAGATGATTTAAATAAACGTATTGAAGCAGCGGGACCATCAACTCCAGTTGAAATTACCGGATTAAATGATGTGCCACAAGCTGGAGATCGCTTCATGGTATTCCCAAGTGAAAAAGAAGCCCGCCAAATTGCAGAACAACGTACAGCTAATGCTCGTGAACTTGGAAACAAAGCTGGTAAGGCTGTTTCATTAGATGATTTATTCTCTCAAATTCAAGAGGGTGAGTTAAAAGAATTAAACTTAATCATCAAAGGTGACGTTCAAGGTTCAGTTGAAGCATTAAGCGGTTCATTACAAAAAATTGATGTAGAAGGTGCAAAAATTAACATTATTCGTGCATCAGTTGGAACAATTACTGAAACAGATGTAACATTAGCATCAGCTTCAGGAGCAATCATTATTGGATTTAACGTTCGTCCATCAGCAGCAACTCGCCAACAAGCGGCAGCTGAAGGAGTAGATATTCGCTTACATTCAATTATTTATAAAGTAATTGATGAAATCGAAGCAGCAATGAAAGGTCTTTTAGATCCAGTATTCGAAGAAAAAGTAACAGGACAGTTAGAAGTTCGTCAAACATTCAAAGTTTCAAAAGTTGGAACAATTGCAGGATGTTATGTAACGGATGGATCGGTATCTCGTAACGCAAGCGTACGTGTTATCCGTGATGGAATTGTTGTTTTTGAAGGTGAATTAGGATCATTAAAACGTTTCAAAGATGAAGTTAAAGAAGTTAACTACGGTTACGAGTGTGGAATTACAATCGACCGTTTCAATGATATCAAAGAAGGAGATATCATCGAAGCTTACGTTATGGAAGAAGTAAAACGCGCTTAGTCATTGTATTTTAGATAAAAAGGGTGATTTGGATGTCACGCATTAGAGTGCAGAAAATTTCAAAACAAATCGAACGTGATGTAACTGATATCATCATGAACGAGATTAAAGATACAAAAATAGGATTTGTAACAGTTACAGGAGCAGAAGTGACTAATGACTTATCATTCTGTAAAATTTACTATTCAGTCCTTGGTGGAGAAAATCGTCGTGAAGCTGCGACTAAAGCATTAATTCGCTCAAAAGGATTTATCCGCTCAGAATTAAGTAAACGATTATCAATCCGTAAAGTGCCTGAATTGATTTTTGAAATTGATGAATCAATTGAATATGGTAATAAAATTGACACGATGTTAAATGAGTTACGTCGTCAAGGTAAAATGTAGTCATGAAAAGGTGCCTTCTTTTAGAAGGCACCTTTTTTATAGTTTAAAACTTAAGATCCCCTTGTTTTCGACATCGAAAAAATGATAAAATAACATGATAACTGACAAAATAGGTGAGAAAAAATGGTGAAAAAAATAATTATGGGGATTTGTATTAGTATCATTTTAGCAGGATTTAGTTGGTTCTTTATAAATGGAGAATTTGATTCATCTGCTATCACGGTATCATCATATGATATAGTAGTCGGAACAGAAGCTGGAGATGTCATTCAGCAAGGTGATACCATTATTAACTTAGCAAGACTAGAAGAATTTTATAAAAATATACGACGAGAAATCGATGATGAAATGACGATTGCGATTGTCCATTCTCAACATAACATTGATTTATACGAATTAATCTTTGAGAACAATCAATTGAAGCTTTATTATGATATTGCTCAAGATGAACAAGGACGAAAGGAATATAAAATTAAAATCTATCAATCCATTAAAAAGATTTTAAAAGGAAATCAAGTGATTTATAAATTAGTAAATGAAAATGAAGAACGTCCGTTTTTAGCTTATAATTTGAAATAATCATTAACATATTCGGAGATATAAGTCCAACTAAGTTTTTCAAACTTAGACAATGTTTAGTTTATGCCCCTATTGGTTGAGGATAGCACTTCGTAGGCAGGTATCCCCTATACAATGTCACCCCACCAAAGATGGAAATAAATCGTGTGGTGGGACCCTAGTACCAAAAAGATTTAGCAACTAAGACTCTTAATTTATTTATGAATTATATCTCTATTTCAAGATAGACTAATCCTAGAATCTTTGTTAGTATAAAAACTATCGAAATCCTAGGATTTTTTAGTAGAATTAAAAGGTGGGACCTGAATGAATCAATTAATTAAAGATAAGTTAGCCATCCTTCCGATGAATCCTGGTTGTTATTTGATGAAAGACGCCAAAGGACAAGTCATCTATGTTGGAAAAGCGAAACGTTTAAAAAATCGCGTTAAATCTTATTTTATTGGAACTCATAATGGGAAGACAGCACGATTAGTTCGTGAAATTGTCGATTTTGAATACATTATTACCTCTAGTGAACTCGAAGCCCTAGTTCTTGAAATCAATCTGATTAAAAAATATGATCCAAAGTACAATATCATGTTGACGGACGATAAACATTATCCGTATATTAAAATTACAAACGAGGTCCATCCTCGCCTAGTGACAACCCGTAAAATTAAAAAAGATGGAGGTAAATACTTTGGTCCATATCCCAATGCTCGTGCCGCGAATGAAACCATTCGGTTATTAAATAAATTATATCCGTGACGAAAATGCCATACGATTCCTCAAAAGGTTTGTTTATATTATCATATTCATCAATGTTTAGCACCTTGTGAATTTAAGATAACACCAGAAGACTACAAACCGTATATTGAACAAATTACACGTTTTTTAAAAGGTGATTATTCCGATGTTAAAAAAGATTTAGTGAGTCGAATGGAAGAAGCAGCTGAAAAGTTAGAATTTGAGCGAGCGAAAGAATACCGAGATTTAATCGCGAACATTGAAGCGACCGTTGAGAAACAAAAAATGACGATGAATGATTTTATTGATCGAGATGTGTTTGGATATTATACGATGAATGGATTAATTTGTGTCCAAGTTTTCTTCATTCGTCAAGGAAAGGTCATTGAACGTGAAGTGTCTATTTTTGATGGCATTGAAGATACAGAGGAAGCTGTTTTAACGTTTATCGGTCGCTTTTATCAAGGCAATAATTTAAAACCGAAAGAAATTTTTATTCCAGCAACACTCAATCAAGAGTTATTAAGTCAATTATTAGATATCAAAGTCATTGTTCCAAAAATTGGTGATAAAAAAGAATTAGTTGAACTAGCCATGAAAAATGCTGAAATGGCATTAAGTGAAAAACTCCAATTAATTGAAAAACAAGAAGAGAGAACCTTAAAAGCAGTTGAACGGTTAGGAGAAGTGTTAAATATTCCAACACCACATCGAATTGAAGCATTCGATAACTCCCATCATCAGGGGATGGATGCCGTCTCAGCGATGGTTGTGTTTACAGATGGACGCCCGGATAAAAAACAATACCGAAAATATAAAATTCAAACAACATCGGATGGAGATGACTATCAAGCAATGCGAGAAGTCATTTATCGCCGTTATTTTAAAGTATTAAATGAAGATTTGCCAGCCCGAGATTTAATTGTTATTGATGGTGGAAAGGGACAAGTGGCTATTGCACAAGAGGTTCTCTCTTCCTTAAATATGACCATCCCCGTCGTTGGACTGGTTAAAGATGAGAAACATAGAACATCATTCTTACTAGATGGGCGTGATATGGAAGAAATAAAACTTCCGACACGTTCAAATGTCTTCCAACTTTTAACGCGTATTCAAGATGAAGTCCATCGCTTTGTCATTGGATTTCATCATCAGTCGGCTCAAAAGCGAACGCTAACGTCTATTTTAGATGAAATTCCAGGTGTTGGGCCGAAACGTAAACGATTATTAATTCAAAATTTTGGAACACTTGAACGAATGGTCGAAGCAGATGAACAAGAGTATTTAAAACTTGGCTTTCCTGCTGAAGTCATCCGTAGAATTAAGACGTTTATCGCCGAAGAAATACAGAAAAAATAGTCACTTGGACCACTCAATTTATATCACTATTCCCCTACAAAAACATAAGATATACTAGATACAGGCTCACTTAAGAGCCGTATCGCTCGAGGATAATGACTACCTCAAAAGAATGGGGGTAGAAAGGTTGAACAAAGGTCAGTCAATTTTAACTAAACGTGAACAAGAAATTTTCAATTTACTTGTTAGAAATATGACAACAAGTGAAATTGCTGAAGAATTGAAAATCAGTGAAAAAACAGTTAGAAATCATATCTCAAATGTTATTCTAAAATTAAATGTCAAAGGACGCTCACAGGCCATTATTGAGCTTTTGAAATTGGGTGTCATTGAGTTATAAAAAATCACCACCAGCTACTGGTGGTGATTTTCATTACCACTAAAATAGATGGATTATCATTCACTTCCTTTAAAAAGGTTTGAACGCGAGTAGATTAAAGCCAAAAAGTGTATTATAATAAAAGGGAATAGAGAAATCACGCTAAGTGATAACAATATCATATTTTTCTAAGATGATGAATTTGTTTGATGGAAGTGGTAATCATGCTCGGACATACCGGAGTTATTTTAAAAATAAATATGAATGACTATAAAATATGGATTAATGAAACGTGTTTTTCTTATGAAAATAAATTACATGTGACCAACTCAATGATTGGACAAACCGTTCAGTATAGCTTAAACCAAACGGGAATGATTAATCATCTTGAATTAGTCGTTCAAAAAACCAAAGAGTTAAAAGGAAAAATTCAGTCGATGAATTTATCAATTCCTCGAATTTCTTTGCACACCGATGGACAACTTTTACATTTTTACGTGCCACATCGATACTTAGAACTGGTGAAACGTCACTTTAAACCAGGGGATTTTATGCATTTTTCTTATAATCCAACCGAATTTAAACTGGGAAAAGCATCTTATTTTGTGATTACAGGAATCAAAAGTGATCCACGTAAAAAGATGGCGAATCCTCAACAAGTCAAAAATGAATTGAGACAGACCATTAATTTATTAATGGACTCCCCTTTTTATGCCTTTTTAGATTTAGAATTTTCAATGAGTGGACCTGAATATCGTGGAACTAAATTCATACCGGAAATTATTCAATTTGGATTAATCATAGCCGATGCCGAGGGAAATCTCGTGGAAAAATTCTCAGCGTATGTAAAACCAACAATCTTCCCACAAATTTCAGGTAAAACACAAGAATTTTTAAAAATTACAGATGCATCTGTCGCATATGGCATTACTTATTTAGAGTTTTATGGTTACATTAAAGAAGTCATTGCACGATATAACCCATTATTTATTGTATGGGGTGTTTCTGATGGATTTATTTTGGAAAACTCATATGTGATTAATGGAGTAAAACCTTTATTTGAGACCAATCAATTAATCGACCTACAACGCATTCATCGACAATATTACCAAATCGGGCAAGATATTGGGCTATATAATGCCATTCGAAGTTATGAAATTTTAACTGGGACGCAAATTCATGATGCGATTGTCGATGCTTTAGTTTTACATAATATTTTTTATAAGTTTAAATCGATTATTTTGGCGAATGAGCAGTATCCATTTAAGGAAAACTATCAAAATATCATGAATAATCGCTTAGGTTAGTTCAAAAAAGATAACTTTTTATCAAAACAAATGAGGAAATGACAAGTATTCACGACTCATTGGTTTGATGGATAGAATGGTTATCTTTTTTTTTATACCCTCATATAGTTAGATATAAATTCAAGCGAGGTGAAAGCAATGAAAACGAATTGGTTGAAAAAATTGACACTACCAGTCTTAGCCATGGCATTCGTCTATTACTTAACAAAAAGTGGAGAAGACCCAGCGACCAAAAACTTAGTTCAAAACATTACGAATCAACAAAGTACATTACAAACAAGTGAAATCAGTGAAGACTGTTACGAAGTTTACGCTCTTCATGATTCAGGGTACATGGTTAAAACATATGTTGAAAAAGGGGAAGAAACAGATCAAGTTCAAGCGGTATTCGATTTATTAACCATTAAATCAAATCAATTACCACTTAAAACGACATCTTTGATTTCACCGATGACTGTGCTAAATGACTATACCCTAAACGATGGAACCTTAACGTTAGATTTATCAAAAGAATTCCTTAACTATGATGCTAGTCAAGAGCAACAAGTTGTTGAATCTTTAGTCTGGAGCTTTACTAGCCTTGAAGGTGTAGATCGTGTTAAATTTGAAATTGATGGACAACCCGTTTCCAATCTAAATGGAACCCTAGCTGTTGAACGTGGTCTGACTCGCCAAATGGGAATAAACCTAGAAATGGATACGAATAATTTAGATAACACACAACTAGTGACGCTATATTTCATGACAGACGACACTCAAAACGGATTACTTGTTCCAGTCACACGATTAATCCCTAGTAGCGTAGATCCAGTGAATTATGCCATCGACTCATTAATCCAGGGATCAGTGGGGGGTGAGTATATCAGCGTCTTTGATAACCAAACGACATTAATGACAGAACCAGTGATTGAAAATGGAGTCATTACGCTTAACTTTAGTTCAGATTTATACTATGACAATAACCAAACCGTTGTTTCTTCTTTAATGCATGAACAGTTAGTCATGACCTTAACAGAATTCGATGGAATTGAAGCTGTCTCAGTTTTAATCGATGGAAACTCAAAAATTGTTGATGATACTTTACGTTCAGTTGCTATTCCAACAAGTCGTAATATTTTTGAACCTGTAAATGACGCCATATCAAAATAGAATATGTTATAATGAATAAGACAGTTTCAAAACAACAAGCAGGTGATAAAACATGAGAACTAATGAACGTAAAAATAATGAACTAAGACCCGTCGAATTCATTCCAAATTATATTATGCATCCAGAAGGAGCTGTTTTAATTTCAGTTGGAAACACAAAAGTGATTTGCACTGCAACGATTGAAAATAAATTACCCCCTTTTATGCGAGGACAGGGAAAAGGTTGGATTACAGCTGAGTACTCTATGTTACCACGCGCGACGAATACACGTAATGTTCGAGAATCAGCTCGTGGAAAATTATCAGGTCGTACGATGGAAATTCAACGTTTAATCGGTCGTTCTTTACGTGCCGCTGTTGATTTAGAAAAACTAGGTGAACGTACGATTTGGATTGACTGTGATGTGATTCAAGCAGATGGTGGAACACGTACAGCGTCTATTACAGGATCAGTTGTGGCAATGAAATTAGCTTTCGATAAATTAGTAGCAGAAGGTGTTTTAAAAGAATCTCCTCTTAAAGAACATTTAGCGGCAATCTCAGTTGGAATCAAAGATGGTGAAGTCATTTTAGACTTAGACTACGAAGAAGATTCAAGTGCAGAAGTCGATATGAATGTGATCATGACTGAGAGCGGACAATTTGTTGAAATCCAAGGAACAGGTGAAGAGGCGACGTACTCACATGCTGAGTTATTACAAATGCTTGACGTTGCAAGCCAAGGAATTAAACAATTAATTGAAGCTCAAAAACAAATCGGTTAATAGGAGACTAAAACATGAAAGAAGTCATCATTGCGACACAAAACAGTGGAAAAGCAAAAGAATTTGAACATATTTTCAATCGTTATAACATTCAAGTTAAATCATTACTCGATTTAGGTGACGTCACTGAAATCGAGGAAAATGGTGAGACATTTGAAGAAAACGCCTTAATCAAAGCGCGTGAAATAGCAAAAAAATATAAAAAATTAGTCATTGCAGATGACTCAGGGCTAGAAGTTGATGCCTTAAATAAACGCCCAGGTGTTTATAGTGCTCGTTATGCTGGAGAAGATCGTGATGACGCCAAAAACATTGATAAAGTCTTAACAGAGCTTGAAGGGATAGAAGAAAAAAATCGTAGTGCCCGTTTCGTTTGTGCCCTTGCTCTTGTCACAGAAAATGGTGAAGAATACGTCGTTCGAGGAGAGTGTGAAGGTCAAATTTTAACACATCGCCAAGGAAACGAAGGGTTTGGATACGATCCAATCTTCTATCTACCATCCATCCAAAAAACAATGGCCGAGATTCCAAAAAGCGAAAAAAACGTCTTAAGTCATCGTGCGGATGCCTTCAAGAAGTTAGAAAATGTCTTAATGGATTTAATGTAGGAGACGGATATGTTACTTGTCATTGTAAGTGATAGCCATGGCGATACAAACGCTTTATCATTAATACGTGAGCGCCACCTTTTAGACGCTGACCTACTTATTCACTGTGGAGATTCGCAGTTACCTGCAAATCATCCGTTATTAAACGAATATCTGAGTGTTTTAGGAAACTGTGATTTTGATAAAAACTTATTAAAAGAACGCATCGAACCTCTTACACTTGGTGCTCGTTTATTCATAACGCACGGGCATCTATACGACGTTAAATATTCATTAACAAGACTTTATTATCGTGCACGAGAATTGGATGCTAACATCGTATGTTATGGTCATTCTCATTGCATCGGGGCAGAAATGGTAGACGGCATTTTATTTATGAATCCTGGAAGTGTTGTCTTACCAAGAAATACAAAAGAAAAAACATATGCCTTACTAGAGATTAGTGAGACTTCATTTGAACTGAGCTATCATGAAGTTCAAAGTGGTAAAGTATTAGTCAAAGAAAGCTTTAAACGATAGAAAATAAAGGTAGGGGGTCTAATGCAGGAAAATTATCAATATTATCTAAATCAAAAAGCGGTGGCTTCGCATTATTTAGAATTAGGAAATGTTTTGAAAGCATTAGAGCATTTTAATAATGCCTACCATACATCATTTGGGACAGAAGATTTAGATTTAATGTTAGACTTAGCATTTTTATATGATGAAATCGATGATCGTAAGAAAGCACTTGAATTATTTTATGAGATGATTAAAATCGACAGTGAATTTCCAACCTCTTATTATGGAATCGCTACGATCTATGATGATGATGAAGAGTATGAAAAAGCAATTTATTATTATCAAAAAACAATCGAGCTTGATCCAGAATACGAAGCAGCACATTTTTTCTTAGCTAACATTTATGACGAAACAGATGAAATTGAAAAAGCGATTTATCATTATGAAAAGACACTAGAACTTGATCCAAACTATTTTTATGCCTATATTAATCTGGGATGTATTTATGAAGCTCAAAATCAAAACTTAAAAGCTTACCATTATTTTTATAAAGCCTATAGTCTTGATCCAACAGATTACACGGCATTATTTAATTTAGGAGTCGTTTGTCGTAAGTTAAATCAAGTCAAAGAATCGATTCGCTATTACCGTAAGTCGCTGCAAAGTAATCCTGAGTATTCGTTTACCTATTTAAATTTAGCTATTTTATATAAAGAAGAATATCATGACTATTTAGAAAGTATTAAAATTTATACAGAAGGGATTCAATATAATCCAAATGTATCCGTTTTATATTATAATCGTGCTTGTTGCTATGCGTTAATGGAAAACAAAGAAGCAGCACTTGAAGATTTAATCATTGCTAATCAACTGAGCCCAAGCTTATTAGAATACATGGAAAAGGATGACGAACTGGTACAAGTTCGTCAAATGCCAGCCTATCAAAATGCTTTTAGTGTGAAATAAGACCGTTCTTTTACCGGTCTTATTTTTTTATTCTCAGTCATAATAGCTGTGGATAAATGAATCGTAACAGGTTATGGAATTGGCAAGTTAGATGATAATGCTATTTGAGGGTAAAGTCTTAAAACATGAACGAAAAGAAGTAAAATATGAGAAGGCTTACTTCGAAATATCGGTTATAATTTGAATCGTTTCTGAATAAAAATAGAAAAGTAAAATAAATGGAGGGGAAACATGAATTTTGTCGTTCTATCTGATTGCCATAGAAACCTGCCAGCACTACAGGTCATTATGGGAGTATTAAAAAGTTGCCCTCATGCATGATGCTATGTAAGAAGATGGAACCTTTAAAGCCATTGAGAAGGATAACTCACCACAGACGTTAGATGGGTTATTTAAAGAGATTGATACTGATTTGATTTTCTATGATCATTCACATCAAAAGTATGATGTAAATGTCGGTGCGAGTGGTTATATTAAAAGTAATCAGACGCATGATACGAGGTTGAGGTTTCAAGAGGATGGCTATGAGATTAATGTCAGATAGGTAAGTTATGAAAAACATAAGACATTAGAAAAAATGGATGAACTCAACCTGCTAGAATGCGAGTTTATGAAAGCCGTCTTTTTCTAAAAAGAGAGAATAATTCAATGAAAAAGGAGAGAAAAAATGAAACTAATGACTCATGCTTTAACAGAAGATCAAGCAAAAGTGATTGCAAGTTGGCGATATGAGGGAAAGTATGCTCTTTATAATTTACCAACTTGGGATGAGATGAAGGCGCAAAACTACGCACTTTGCGATGCAGTGAAACGTCAACGTTTCTTAGGATTTTCGCAGGAGGAGGGTGAGCTCATCGGTTTTATTAACTTACTTTGTGAAGAGGATCATGTGTTCTTTGGCATGGGCGTGCACCCTGATTATTGTAATCAAGGTTTTGGACGAGATATCATTGCGTACGCCATTAAGGAGAGCCAAAAGCGCCATGCTAATTTGCCACTTTTACTTGAGGTACGAACTTGGAATGAACGTGCCATTAGATGCTACCAGTCACAAAATTTTAAGATTATTGAGAAAAAGAAACAAGAAACCTACTTAGGACTCGGGGAGTTTTATGTCATGAAATATGAACATGACGATGAAAATTGTTAATTAAGTGGACGCTAATCTTAACTAGAAAGAATCGTTAGATTGTCGAATCATAGACCCTCTCTCATATGAATGATTTTAAGCAGACATCTCTTTCCTAGAGGTGTTTTTTTGTTTATTTTATAATAGGTATGGATAACTTTAAGGGTGGAATTTATTCAGAATGAGATTTAAGGCCTACTTCAAAAGCATAGACTGTTAGGATGAAATTAAAGCATTTGATGAGGGAGGTACTTCTTTTCAGTTGGTTAAAAATGGGGGTTATAGTGATTCGAAAATAATATCCATTAGTTACCCAAAAATATGAAACGTGAATCTTACTTCTATGGAGTGAAGTTAAAAGATTGAAAAGCTGAACAAATGATTCTGTTTTATGAGGTATCAAGGAGTCAGAGTTACGAACTTAGCATGATTCATCGCATTTATCAAAGAAAAGTCCCATTAAAAGAAGATCTTAGCTTTCATTTACGAATCAAATATCATTTCCATTAAATGACGGCAATAAGTCTTTTGAGAATGGGAATTATCGTGTTTTAATAATGTGTGTGGATAACTTATATGGTATAATAAGGAAAATCAGAGGAGGGATAGAATGTTAAATCATACAGGAACAAAAGTGATTGAAACACCAAGGTTAATCTTAAGACCATTCAAGATCAGCGATGCGTCTATGATGTATCAAAACTGGGCATCAGACGATGAAGTCACAAAATATTTAACGTGGCCAACGCATAGCGATATTTTCGTAACGAAGACCATTTTACAGATGTGGGTAGAGGGGTATAAAAATAAGGACTACTATCAATGGGCAATCGAGTTAAAGAAAACAGGTGAAGTGATTGGAAGTTTGAGTTTATTCAATATTAATAATCATGATGAAAATGCTGAAGTGGGATATTGTATTAGTCGTGATTATTGGAATCAGGGGATTGTAACTGAAGCTTTTAATGGCTTAATTAAACTAGCGTTTGAAGAGATTGGCTTTGCTCGTCTAACTGCGCGTCATGATGTGTTAAATCCGGCTTCTGGACGCGTGATGGAAAAATGCGGTCTTACCTATGAAGGAACACTTCGTAAAATTTCAAAAAATCAAGCAGGACAACTCGTCGACTGTAAATATTATTCGATTTTAAAAGAGGAATATGATGAGAAGCAGTTTTAATTTGAGAACCAATGATTAGCGATTAGGATAAGGAATGATCATTTTCAATGAGAGATGAGGGGAAACTTTCATCATTTTACTTACTTGGAGGAAGAAAAAATGAAAAAAATTATGGTAATTGGATGCTGCGGTAGCGGGAAATCAACCTTATCAAAACAACTCGCTAAAAAACTAAAATTACCACTTGTTCATCTAGATGTGTTAAATTGGTGTGGAAATTGGGAATGTGTTCCGCAAGAGACGTTTGATTCGTTACTATTAGAAGAGTTACAAAAAGAAGAATGGATTATTGAAGGCAATTACAATCGAACGATTCCAATGCGTCTAGAATATTGTGATACGGTGATTTACTTAGATTATTCAAGGTGGACGTGCTTATTAGGAGTTTTAAAACGTGTTATCAAAGGTTATGGAAAAACTCGTTCTGATATGGGGGGGAATTGTCCTGAAAGACTTGATTTCGAATTTTTAAAATTCGTATGGAACTTTAACCAAAATAATCGAGAACGCTACTTAAAACTATTAAGTGAACAATCTGATAAAAACGTGATTATTCTTCGTAATCGAAAAGAAGGTGCCACGTTTCTTAAAGAGATGATTGGATGAAAAATCGGATTGGAACCTCATTCAGGAGACGCTGAAACGACAGGATTTTGTGAGCAGGAGAGAAAAATTTAGCTCTTTATAATGGCCTGTATGGAGAACAAACCATTTGTTGCTAACGTCAGCGAATTGGTTAATTTCTAATTGTTATCACATCAAGTTAAGATGTCCTAAGTTTTACGATTAATCATGCGTTCAAACAAGAAGGATAGCCATTGGCTATCCTTTTAATCTATAAAAAGAATAGCTTCTATAATCAATAGAAACTATTTAAGGATAGAATGAATTTTTTTCTAAAACATGGTATTATGTGATGAGGATAAATAAAAGATAAAGGGGGATGGGAATGAATCAAAAACAAGTTATTTGTTATGTGATATTAGCTCTAATGTTTATCTTAGCCGGCTCTAGCAATGAAATACCGGATACATGTGTCGACCGAATTTTTGTTCCGCTACACGGGGCGAATTGGTCATTTCATTATGCCGGAATATTTTTGATGATCATTATTTATACCTGTTTTAAACAGCTTAATCTCCAAAAAGAGAATGCTTTTTTCAAAACAAGATGGCGACGTATCATAGCGACTTTTTTGTTTTTGAATCTTAGCACTCATACTGCAAATCTCACTGTCCAACTGTATAAAAGCTTTTCATCTGATTTAAGTTCGATTTATTTAAATCGTCAGGAATCTCATGTATCTGTGAATGGCCGTGAAACAGAGCTTAAGTTAGAGGGACAACTAGAACTGAAAAACTGTTCAAATGAAGAACAATGGTTTTACTTAACTATTACAATGCCAACGTTTGTGGAAGAGGCAGTCGGAATGAAAGATGTTATAATTAATCAAGCGTTTAATCTTCCGGCCAAAACCAAGCAAAGAATAACGATTGATGAAACGTTTAATATTCAAATGTCACCCTATTATTCCTTTAATTCTAACGCTTACGAATACACGTTATTCAATGAAAAAAGTGAAATCATTTTTAAAGGTAGCTTTGATCAGTATTTATTTCATTAATCAGCATCGGTGGCATCTCTTAAATCAAGAGATGCTTTTTTGATAGGTATCAAATGAAACTTTAAAATTTCAATGTGAAATTTTTGATTATCAGTGATATAATATTCTTCTGTGTTTAAAAAACAAAAGGATACGTTTAAAAAAGGAGGCGGTTCAACATGGCGAGAGCTTTATTGATTGCTGAAAAACCGTCATTAATGAGAGAAGTTCAGGCTGTTTATAAAATGATGAATTTTCCGGACCAAATTGATTTTAAATCATTTCGAGGGCATACGATGACGTTGCTTGCACCGGGTGATTATACACCGGAGTGGGAAAAGTGGGATTTAAAAACATTGCCGATGATTCCATCAAAATTTAAATATAAGGTCATTGAAAATGGTGATTATTTCAACATTTATCAAGATATTAAGAAAACAATTGAATTGGGAAACTATGATTATTTGATTAACTGTTGTGACCCGGGGCGTGAGGGACAATTAATATTTCACTCGGTTTATGAAAGCTTAGGTTGTCGTTTGCCTGTGAAACGTTTTTGGAATAATGGAATGACAGAACAGGCGATTATGGATGCCTTAAATCACATGGAAGATGATTTGAATACCCCACGTTTAAAAAATATGATTCATGCGAGTAAATTAAGAGCTGATTTTGATTGGCTCATTGGGATGAATTTTACGCGTGCCTTTTCAATAGGGGCTAATCAACGTAAAGCTTTACCACTTGGACGTGTGATGACGCCCGTATTAAATATGATTGCACAGCGTGAGATGGAGTTAAAAGATTTTAAACCGAAGCCATTTTGGGAAATTGAAGCTGATTTTGGTGAGTATAAAGGAACGTATTTCGATCATGATAATGAAAATGAAACGAAGTTTTTTGATAAAGAAAAAGCGGATGCGTTAATTCAAAGCTTACCGAATGTAGGAATGATTGAAAAGGTTGAAAAAAAGGTGGAGAAGAAATACGCTCCAAGTTTGCATTCATTGGCTGATTTGCAACGCGAGGCAAATAAGGTGTATAGTTTTACGATGTCTGAAACATTAGACATTGTTCAAGAACTCTATGAAGCTAAATACTTATCTTATCCGCGTACTGATTCAGCGTATATCACACAAGATGAAGCGAAGCGATTCCCGCAACTATTGGCGGCGATTAAAGAGATTCCGGATGTTTTGAAGTATGTACAGCCGATTTTAGATGAAGCGGGAGTCATCGAGAAAACGGCAAGAAATAAAAAGTATGTTGATGATAGTAAGGTTAGTGATCACTACGCCATCATTCCAACAGGGAAACCAGTAGATTTTAATCGCTTAAGCAAACGACAACAACAAATTATGAGTTTAGTAGCCAAGCGTTTTGTGGCTATTTTTATGCCTCCAAGTGTCGTGAATAAAACATCGGTGATTACAAATTGTAGTGGACGAAAATTTAAGACAAATGGAAATGAAGTCGTTGATAAGGGATATACTGTTTTATATAAAACCAAATTTAGTGAAAATAGTTTGCCATCACTTTTAGAAAATCAGCCGGTTTCTTTAACCGAAACAACACTAATAGAGAAGGCCACAACTCCCCCAAGCCGCTATAACGATGCCACGATTCTTGAGGCAATGATTAATGCGGGACGTTTTCTAGAGGATAAAGATTTAAAAGATGTTTTAAAATCGAGTGAAGGAATTGGAACTCCGGCAACGCGTGGTTCGATTATTGAAAAATTAATTAATTTAAAAATGATTGAACGTAAAAAGAAAACGTTCTATGCCACTGATTATGGAATTTCAATCATTCAAAATTTAAACGGGCATCTCGTTGCTTCTCCTGAATTAACAGCACAGTGGGAACAAAAATTAAAATCAATTGAAGCTTGTCAGCTAGAACCGATGACGTTTTGGCATGAAATGATTGAGTATATTAAAGTTGCCACAGAAGAGTTTAAACAAATGACGTATCAAATTCATGGAGTAGCAGCGACGTATACAAACTCTGAAATTAAGTTGATTGGAAACTGTCCAAAATGCGGTCAGAAGGTAGCGGCAGGTAAAAATTATTATTATTGTACGGAGTATAAAAAAACGTGCGATTTTATTAGTGGGAAAGCGATTCTTGGCACGAAAATTTCAGAAGCCAATATGAAAAAAATTCTTCAAGGAAAACCAAGTAATATCCTAACCTTTAAAAAAGTAGAGGCGAATGGTGAGAAAAAAACATGGAAAGCAGCCCTGATTTATAGTGCTGAAAAACAACAAGTGGTTTTCCATTTTGAAGATGAAGGACCTAAAGTTCCAACCAAACAATTGCATTTAAAGTGTCCGAGCTGTGGAAATACATTAAATGAAACAGGGAACTTTTATATGTGCCCTGAATATAAAAAAAGCTGTCAATTTATTATCGGAAAAACCTATTTTGGTGCTCCGATTTCCATTGAAAATGTGGAGCAAATGTTAAGGGGGCAGACAACGGAACCAAAACAAGTCACCTTCACCGATGGAACGGTTGCTCAGGGGGTTTTATATCTCGATGTTCCAACGAAAAAAATGAAATTTAAACGAATATAAAAATAAACGAAAATCATCAATTTTCTAAATAAAAAAGATTAATCTCAACTTAGTCAGTAGTTACGACAGTCAGATTAATCTTTTTTATTATGTTGCTCTATTTATAATCAGCCAGCAGAAGTTAAACAATGTTAAATATGGAGCGAGAATACTTACCAATCAAGAGGGAAATAATCCACTATTAAGAGGCAAGCGAGAGCTATTATTAAAAATAAATATATCTTATATAATTATTATTATTAAATTTCGCTCTGTTAGATAGTCAGGTTGAAATCTACATCGTTTATTTTAAATTAGTAAATCTATTCTAGTAACAAAAAAGTTGTTTAGTTTAGAGTTGACCATCCCATGGGGATCTTGAGATTAGTGTGGCATGAAAAGATTCAATAGCTATCTTTTGTAAGTACAACCTTCATTGTTAAAAAATCGAATGAGATGAAGGTCGATTCGCATGAAATCGTGGAATGATATTACTTTAATTTTCTAGAACTTTATTCTATACTCTTAAATCCTATTTAGAAATTTTTCGTCATATTTAATTTGATATATATCAATTGAAAATACATTTTTTTACTCTTATTGTTAAAACTATAATTAATTGAAATAATTTATTTAAATCATAAATATTTCAATGGATAGCGTATTTACTTGATAAAAAATATGTCGGTTTTAATGAAGGAGGAATTTAACTTATGAGTACTCTCAATAATAACAAACAACATAAATTCTTTTATGGGTGGGTCATTGTTGCAGCATGTTTACTTATTCAAGCCATACCATTTGGAGTCGCCTCTAACTTACCCCCTACTTTTACAAACTATGTTGTTAATGGAGAAGGGTTTAGTTATGCATCCTTTACCCTAATCTTTACGATTGGGACTGTTGTATCTGCTATTTGTTCGCCTTTTATAGGAAAAATATTTACTAAAGTCAATGTTAAACTATTATTTATCATCGGTTCTATATTTGTCGGCGGTGGATTTATGTTATACTCACTAGCTGGCAATAAACTAATTGCTTATTATATAATAGCTGCCATCGTTCAAGTCGGAAATGCTATTGTTTCTGCAATTGGAGTTCCTACACTGATAAATGCCTGGTTTAAGGTTAATAAGGGGAGAGCACTTGGGATTGCCTTCTGCGGTGGAGGAATAGGTAATATAGTTCTTCAAACGTTAGCAGGTAAATGGTTAACTGACCCAAATATAGGATATAAAGGAGCTTATTTAAGATTTGGACTCATCGCACTAATTGGTTCATTATTAATCTCTATATTTCTTGTCAGATTGCCTAAATCAGCAGATGAATTAGCCGCAAATGCTCCTAAGAAAAAATTAGAAGGGCAAGAAGATGTAGCCCATCATATAAGTTGGGGATATACAGTAGGTGAAACAACTAAAATGCCTCAATTTTGGCTAATAGCGGCTTCTTTTATCTTCATCGGATTCTATGTTAGTGGATTTGCTTTACAATTCATTCCTTATTTCCAAAGCTTAGAAGAAAAGAAAATATTACTGATTTCATCAGCTACATTAGCCTCTATGTTCGGATTATTTTCGATCTTTGGTAACATTTTGGGTGGGATTCTTTTTGATAAACTAGGATTATCAAAATCATTCCTATTGGCCGGAACTTTAGTCATTATAGCAGGGTTATGCTTATTATTTGTCGGAAAAATAAATGCACTTGGATACCTCTTTACAGGTGCATTCGGAATCTCAATGTTTTCTTATGTCATGGGACCTTCCTATATGACAAGCTCACTATTTGGAGATCGAGACTATGGATCTATTCTTGGATTTATCCAATTATTCTTTGCCGTTGGCTTTGCTGTCGGTACCCCAATTTTCAGTCTTATTTTAGAGAAGGCAGGATGGGCAACAGCATGGACTTCTTCGATTATATTTGCTGTTATTGCGTATACAGGACTATTAATTGCTTCTTTATCTATACTTAAAATGAATAAAGAAAAAAATGTTCGTGAAACGAAAAGAATTTCTTAATAAAAAAATATTTTAGAGCGATTATCAAAGAAAAACCATTATCTCAAATCAGATTTAATCTGAACTCAGATAATGGTTTTTCTTTTGTACAATTTCTTTGCAACAATTGTGAGCGGGGGCCTGTTCCCTTTAAGGGATATTATCCTCGATGAATACAGGTGATGAAGGTGGAGATGAGTATCCACTTTCTATTAAATTTTGATTACGATAAGCGGTTTGAATTTAGAAAGCTTTTGGTATAATTCTATATGAACTAAAAAATTAAATTAAACGTATCAAGTTGACTAAAGTATAAGATTTTTCACGTTTTCTGATTAAATATATTTATTCATTTAATTAAGTATCTTTTTCTGTTGGAGTCTAAACTGATTAATTTAATACTGTCAATTAAGAAGTCATGATGATCACAAAAATGAATAGCACTGAAAATTACAACTTGCACAGATGGACTCTAATGTTAATATAATAGTGTAGTCTATGGTTGTATTTAAAAGAGATGCCTGATCGATTCAATTTTTATTATTTCTATAAGATGGATTCGCAGACATCTAAGATAAAAGAAATTCATGAATAGAGTTATCGGGATATATGAAAGCTTAAAGATTCAATGTTTTTTTATAAAGGGTTTAAGTTTATGATAGGAGGAGTAGATAGTATGAGCATTAGACATTTGCGAATTTTTATCATGGTTGCATCACTTAAGAATATGAGTGCAGCGGCAGAGAAGTTGTTCATTACACAACCATCGGTTAGCCAAGCAATTAAAGAAATTGAACATTATTATGGAGTGAAATTATTTGAGCGTTTATCAAAAAAGTTATATTTGACAGAAAGTGGAGAGTATTTATTAAGATATGCAACTCATATTGTTCAATCCTTTGATGAGATGGAAACGATGATGAAGAATAAATCGGACAATATTGCTTTGCGTATTGGAGCATCTATTACTGTAGGAAGTTGTTTGTTAAATCATATTCTGGATGATTTAGAAGAAGAAAATAATAAAATAACAACGCAGATTTATGTTCGTAATACAAAGGAAATTGAAAAAATGTTATTAGATAGTGAACTAGATGTTGCCTTAGTTGAGGGAACCGTGACCAGTAAAGATTTGATTTCGAAACCTGTTTATCAGGATAAGTTAATTATGGTAGTTGGAAAAGGGCATAAATTTTATAATCGAGATGAAATTAGTATTGAAGAACTTCAAGGAGAGGCTATTATTTCTCGTGAAGAGGGAAGTGGAAGTAAAACAATTTTTGATAATATTCTGAAAAGTAATCAGATAGAAGTCGATATTAAATGGAGTAGTACAGATACGGGGGCAATTAAGGATGCAGTACTGGAATCAAGAGGATTAGCTGTGTTATCTCGTCTTATGGTAGAGCGAGAATTGAAAAAAGGTACACTCCATGAAGTTTCTCTAAAAGAAGTATCTATGTTTAGAGAAATATTTGTCGTGTACCATAAAAATAAATTTATGTCTAAATCTTTAAAATGTTTTTTAGAGATTCTTTAAAAAATCATATAGATGATTGTTCCAATTAGACCTGATCCGAAAATAACTGGAATTGGACTTAACTTGAATTTACGAAGAGCAACTAAACCTCCTACGAATAAAGCAAATTCAACAATACGGAAGTTAGATAAGATAATTTCATGTTTCTCAGCTTGGAATAATGCTAATGTTAAAATAGATAAACCTGCTGATGAAATTAGTGAAACAACAGCTGGACGTAAACTAGATAAGATTGTTTGAACGCCTGAGAAGTTACGATATTTGTAGTAAAAGTGCGCAAGTGTTAAACAGATAATAAACGATGGAATAATAACCCCTAAAGTACAAATAAGTGCACCAGGTAATCCATTTAATTTTGTTCCAACAAATGTTGCAGCATTGATTGAAATAGGACCAGGTGTCA